>NZ_CP117569.1:0-76945 GCF_028622335.1 Escherichia albertii
GTGGCTGAAAGATACAATCCACAAAGACACTGGAGTCAACTTCCACCAGAAGAGCAGATTCGTTTCTGGGAAGATTATGAAGCGGGAAGGGCGACCTCTTTCCTGGTTGAACCGGAAAGGAAGCGCACGAAGCGCCGTCGTGGCGAGCACTCCACCAGACCCAAATGTGAAAATCCGTCCTGGTATCGTCCTGCGCGCTATAAGGCGCTGAGCGGGCAGCTCGGGCACGCCTATCACCGTCTGGTAAAAAAGGACCCGGTGACCGGCGAGCAGAGCCTGCGTATGCGTATGTCGCGGCATCCTTTTTACGTGCAGAAACGGACGTTCGTCGGTCGCAAATATGCCTTCCGTCCGGAAAAACAACGTCTCCTCGATGCCATCTGGCCGGTTCTGGTCAGCTTCAGTGATGCGGGCACACATACCGTAGGCATGAGTGTTTCCCGTCTGGCCAGAGAAATCAGCCCGAAAGACAGCAAAGGAAAGGTTATCCCCGAACTCGAGGTGACGGTCTCCCGGCTTTCCCGTCTGCTGGCCGAACAGGTGCGTTTTGGTGTGCTGGGTGTGTCGGAAGAAACAATGTGGGACCGTGAAACCCGCCAGCATCTGCCACTTTATGTCTGGATAACACCGGCAGGGTGGCAGATGCTGGGCGTCGACATGGTGAAACTTTACGAACAGCAGAAGAAGCGGCTGCGTGAAAGTGAAATCCGCCAGCAGCTCATCCGGGAAGGCGCTCTGCGTGAGGATGAAGATATCTCCGTACATGCGGCCAGAAAACGCTGGTATTTGCAGCGCAGCCAGGATGCGCTGAAACACCGTCGGGCAAAAGCTGCAGTCCGTAAGCGTGCTAATCGCCTGAAGAAATTACCTGCCGACCAGCAGATTTATGAGATGTCACAGCACATCCTGAAGCGTATGCCGCCGGATGAAGCCTACTGGTGCACGCCGGAACGCCTGCAGCAACTGGCCATCAGGGAGCTGTACCAGCTTGAACTGACGCTGGCTGCACCGCCACCGCACTAGACAGCACCATTCCTTCAGCACTGAATCATCGCCAGCCCCTCCGGGGCTTTTGGTGCTGGTTCCGTTCACCCCAAAATCCGCCGCAATCACCTTAAATCTCCTCAGAGGGCAATATCTGCCCATAAAACCACGCATCAGTCATCAGAACGTGGCCACATCGTTTCAGTTATCCACATAAATCTGCAAAAAAAGAACTTCAGAAAGCTGCAAACTAGAAACAGCAAACCTGCAATATAATCTTACCCCAGTTACTTAATCCCCTGCATTGCTTCGTCGCAGGGAAAGTCTTTATCTCTGAAACTTCTCTAAACAAATACAGAAACATCTTCACTTGCAGCTGCTAAAGTCGCGCAACTCAAAATTCAAAAGCACCTCCCACCGCAAGCAGCAGGCCCCAACCAGAAACAATTTAGTTACAACATGCAAAAACAAACCCCAAAAAAACCCGGTCAAACGCAGAACTGAAGCCACAAAGCCCCTCCCTCATAACTGAAAAGCGGTCCCCCCCGGACCCCAAGGGCCAGAACAGAGTCGCTTTTAATTATAAATGTTGTAACTAAAAATCATCATCGCTGTCAGTCTTCTGGCTGGAAGTCCCCAGTACACGCTCATAAGCGGCCCTAACGGCCCGCTAACGCGGAGATACGCCCCGACTTCGGGTAAACCCTCGTCGGGACCACTCCGACCGCGCACAGAAACTCTTTCATGGCTAAAAGTGGGTATAGTCTAGCAGGGCTGGGGATGGGTAAGGTGAAATCTATCAATCAGTACCGGCTGACGCCGGGCTTCGGCGGTTTTACTCCGGTATCACATGTAACCACAGCGTGCCGCCTTCCATGCCGCTGACGCGGCATCTGATTACATTATTAATACATGTAATACTACATAAAGACCATCAGCATAGTTATGCTGTAGCAGACTGAGCGAATTCTCTCAGTAATTTTCGGTGTCTATTTGAAAAATAGTCATTCCCACACAGAGTGGATTTGGCAGATTTATTTGCACAACTTCTATTTTGAGAGTAAAATATAATAATATTGTAAGTTAAATGTTACGCAGCTCATATCCAACATTATGATAAAATAAGAAAGTGTGGATGTCATTTCTGCCTTAGAATGACAATTTAACAAGAATTACGATGCCTTTATTGGCCACCCAATTGTAAACATAGGGTGGCTTAATCATGCATTTATATTTTTATGGGATTGTAATTAACATATTGTTATGTGGGGCCCATGCAATAATCAGATGAGCGACACGTCGTTATAGCAATTAATTCTGCGCCTGAAAATGCTGACGTGAAATTAGCATCACGCCAAACATTTTCTTTATAATAAACACGAACATTTTCACCTGTAGCATAATAATACCGTGCTGTTTCTAACATGTTATCAAAACCTTGTTGATGATTACCGAATACATCAAATTTGCACATAGTATTAACAGTGGGCGCTATACTCCCCTGCTTAACACCTATACAGAAAAACTGACTTTCTTTTTCTCCTGATTTATATACTCCAAAAGAAATATTATTAATCTGTAAATTGCTCATATATGTATCATAATCAGCCATTCCAGCATGGCAACTCCCAGATAACAACAAAGCAATAGCAAAATATTTTATTTTACACATAAAACAACCTCTGAGGCAACATTCCTCCCTAAGAAATGAAAATAAATGTAACAATATGATCTTATTCTCATGGAAGGGAATGTTATTTAACATAATATTTTATTGAAAACTATTTTATGATAACTTTCAGAGCTCCTCGAGCATCGTAGAATTCTTGTTCATAGTAATTACCAATTCTGTATGAATGATCTCTTCTTACTCCTTTTAAGGAAAAACACGCGCTAATTAAACTGCCAAAAGCATTAATCCTTTCTCTGACAGATACTGTGGGTACAACAAGCTCTGGAATTATTCCTGGATTGGAAGTTGTTGACACCGATACATATCGGGCATTGGATGTTCCAGCCCCATCGGATACACTGCTATTGTGTCTGTCATACACTAACTCCACGGCTTCTGCAATATTTTCTGTTGGAATATGTCCAACGGCAACAATTTCGTTTTGTTCCCGCATCATTATCTGCTCAAATCCGGTAAAAGTCACCCCTCGTTCTGTAAGGTAACTAACCGAGGGCTGGATCGAATAAAATATATTATCTGCACGAATTCTATATCTATACAATCGACCGTGGAAAGTTGAACTCGAGTAATATTGTCTGGCAATATTATATGTCTCTCTTAGGCTTGTTGTTGTGGCAACAAAAGCGCTATCCCTACTTCCAGCAGCACAAGAATCTCCACGCAAGTGTTGTTGTAAGTTCCTGTTATTACCATGAGATCTAAATCCATCACGGAAAATCTCATCAGGAGAACGGGAATCTACTCTGTATACAAAATCAACAGCGCTTACTGAACATGACAACAGCATTATAAACAAAATAAAAAAGACTCTCATAAAACACACCATTTTGAATAAAAATATTTTCTGGAACTTTTGATAATATAAAAAACACCAAAATATAATAAAATCATTATTGAGTTCAATATTGATAACGTCACGGTGTTGTTATCTCTTTTCCCCCCTGTAATTCAACATAAAATCATGTAAAGAATCAAGTATTCTGTTCATATGTGTATGTTTTTTTTGAACTTACTGTCGAAGATGTAATACTTTCTGGGTGATGCCTCTAATTAGTTGAATCTGATGTATAATGATCTTACCCAGCAATAGTGGACACGCGGCTAAGTGAGTAAACTCTCAGTCAGAGGTGACTCACATGACAAAAACAGTCTCAACCAGTAAAAAACCCCGTAAACAGCATTCGCCTGAATTTCGCAGTGAAGCCCTGAAGCTTGCTGAACGCATCGGTGTTGCTGCCGCAGCCCGTGAACTCAGCCTGTATGTATCTCAGCTCTATGCGTGGCGCAGCAAACTGCAGCAACAGATGACCTCGTCTGAGCGTGAAAGTGAGCTGGCCGCTGAAAATGCCCGCCTGAAGCGGCAACTGGCGGAGCAGGCAGAGGAACTGGCTATCCTCCAAAAGGCCGCGACATACTTCGCGAAGCGCCTGAAATGAAGTATGTCTTTATTGAAAAACATCAGGCTGAGTTCAGCATCAAGGCAATGTGCCGCGTGCTCCGGGTGGCCCGTAGCGGCTGGTATACGTGGTGTCAGCGGCGGACAAGGATAAGTCCTCGTCAGCAGTTCCGTCAGCACTGCGACAGCGTTACGGTGCACCACGCCTGACGGATGAACTGCGTGCTCAGGGTTACCCCTTTAACGTAAAAACCGTGGCGGCAAGCCTGCGCCGTCAGGGGCTGAGGGCAAAGGCCTCCCGGAAGTTCAGTCCGGTCAGTTACCGAGCACACAACCTGCCTGTGTCAGAAAATTTGCTGGAGCAGGATTTTTACGCCAGTGAACCGAATCAGAAGTGGGCAGGTGATATCACGTACCTGCGTACCGATGAGGGCTGGCTGTATCTGGCGGTGGTCATCGACTTGTGGTCGCGTGCGGTTATCGGCTGGTCAATGTCATCACGGATGACGGCACAGCTTGCCTGTGATGCACTGCAAATGGCGCTATGGCGGCGTAAGCGTCCGGAAAATATCATTGTTCACACCGACCGTGGAGGCCAGTACTGTTCAGCTGATTATCAGGCCCTGCTGAAACGGCACAATCTACGCGGGAGCATGAGTGCAAAAGGCTGCTGCTATGACAATGCCTGTGTGGAAAGCTTCTTTCACTCACTGAAAGTGGAATGTATCCACGGAGAACGCTTTGCCGGCCGGGAAATAATGCGGACGACGGTGTTTAATTATATCGAGTGTGACTACAATCGCTGGCGTCGCCACAGCGCATGTGGCGGTCTCAGCCCGGAACAATTTGAAAACCAGAATCTCGCTTAGGGCTGTGTCCACATTACGTGGGTAGGATCAATCTACTACTCCTTTCTCATCACGCAGAGCCGGTTTCTGTGAGTTACGGATCTTCCTCTCCCCCACACAACGCCACCTCCTGTAAGTACAACATGTCGTACTGCATTCAGCTGCTCATGACACTATATGTTGTGTTATTTCCCTGACCTGTGAGGCGCCGTGCAGGGGCGGAAAACAGCGATATGATTATTTCCTCAGCGTGGTACACTTCCGGAAACCCGTCAATAACAGAAAAATCGGATCTGCCGGAAATGGTCCTTCGATAATTACGCTTTGTTTTTATAAGTCTGATTTTAATTTTTATTGGTTAACATAATGCAAGGTAAAATAAATAAGGCTTACTAAAAGCCAGATAACAGTATGTGTATTAACGCGCTGATTTTTGCGGCATAAGAATATATACTGATATGCATACCAGAAGTATGTCAAAAAGAGGTGTGCTATGAAGCAGCGTATTACAGTGACAGTTGACAGCGACAGCTATCAGCTGCTCAAGGCGTATGACGTGAATATCTCCGGTCTGGTCAGTACGACCATGCAGAACGAAGCCCGGCGACTGCGCGCTGAACGCTGGCAGGCTGAAAATCAGGAAGGGATGGCAGAGGTCGCTAGGTTTATTGAAATGAACGGCTCTTTTGCCGATGAGAACAGGGACTGGTGAAATGCAGTTTAAGGTTTACACCTATAAAAGAGAGAGCCGTTATCGTCTGTTTGTGGATGTCCAGAGTGACATTATTGACACGCCCGGGCGACGGATGGTGATCCCCCTGGCCAGTGCCCGCCTGCTGTCAGATAAAGTCTCCCGTGAACTTTACCCGGTGGTGCATGTCGGGGATGAAAGCTGGCGTATGATGACCACCGATATGGCCAGTGTGCCGGTCTCCGTTATCGGGGAAGAAGTGGCTGATCTCAGCCACCGGGAAAATGACATCAAAAATGCCATTAACCTGATGTTCTGGGGAATATAAATGTCAGGCTCCGTTATACACAGCCAGTCTGCAGCCATGGTACCGGCAGTGTATTCTGCCGGTACAGTCTCCACAACTTCCTGTTGTCATTGATTATCCGGCAGCTCTGGCACTTCGCCAGATGTCGATGGTTCATGATGAACTGCCGAAATATCTGCTGGCTCCGGAAGTGAGTGCCCTGCTCCATTACGTCCCGGATCTGCGCCGCAAGATGCTGTTGGCCACACTGTGGAACACCGGTGCGCGCATTAATGAAGCACTGGCGCTGACGCGGGGGGATTTTTCGCTCGCGCCTCCGTATCCGTTTGTGCAGCTTGCGACCCTGAAACAACGGACCGAAAAAGCCGCCAGGACGGCAGGAAGAATGCCAGCCGGCCAAGCAGACTCACCGGCTGGTTCCGCTCTCCGACACCTGGTACGTCAGCCAGCTGCAGACGATGGTCGCAACACTGAAAATTCCTCTGGAACCGCGTAATAAACGAACCGGCAGGACAGAGAAAGCGAGGATCAGGGAAGTGACGGACAGAACGGTCAGGACCTGGATTGGGGAAGCGGTTGTCGCCGCTGCCGCTGATGGTGTGACGTTCTCTGTCCCGGTCACGCCACATACGTTCCGCCATTCCTATGCGATGCACATGCTGTATGCCGGTATACCGCTGAAGGTCCTGCAGAGCCTGATGGGGCATAAGTCCATCAGCTCAACGGAGGTCTACACGAAGGTGTTTGCGCTGGATGTGGCTGCACGGCACCGGGTGCAGTTTTCGATGCCTGAGTCCGATGCGGTGTCTATGCTCAAAAGAATTCCTTAAGCTCTGACTTTTTTAAATCCCCTTCGGATATCTCATGGATATATTATCGGTATTTCATATTCTGTTGACATGCAGGACCGGTATAGAGTAAAAAAACATCCATTGAGTACCTCTTGGATATCTGAAAGGTGTCTTTTGGGTTCTTTATGGGTATTACATGTGGATTCTGGAGATACACTATGCCTGTTATTGCTAATACACATCCCAAAGGTGGTGTGGGTAAGACAACTTCATCCGTAAACATTGTTGGTGAAATGAAGTCTGATACAGTTGATCTGGATACTCATACCGGGCTTTCTATCATTCTGGGGCTGAGACCTGAAGGAAAAGAAATTTCCGTGAAAGTACCCAAAACAGTGGATGAGTTAATCGAAATTATGACTCCCTACAAGAACAGCGATAAGACGTTACTTATTGACTGTGGGGGATTTGACTCAGATCTTACCCGTACTGCGATTGCCTTTGCAGACTGCGTTATTGTCCCTTCAAAAGACTCCCTGACTGAGCGTATTGGTTTGATGCATTTTGATGGAGTACTGGACGAAATCAGCTCTATCATGGGGACCGATATAACTGCTCACCTGTATCTCTGTAAAGTTAATCCTAACAAGAAGAAATTCCCTAAGCTTGATGCAATCCTGCCATCGTTCAAACATCTGAAGCTGATGAAGAGCCGCATTTCTGCTCGTGCAGAATTTGAGGATGTCATTGAGACTGGGATGGGAATCACTGAGTCTGTTCATGGGCGCTATTCGGCAGGAGGTAAGGAAGTTATTGCCCTTATCGAAGAAATCAATCATCTGATTGAAAATAACAAACAGTAAAGTGTATCTATTGGGTATCCATATAGTATCCTTTGGGCTTTTAATGGATATCTTTTGAATATCTAACAAACATCCTGGGTTATCTCATGAGCAAAGCGAAATTTAGTGCACAGGCTGAAAAACTGAAAAACTTGGTGGATTCTGCCAGATTACAAACTTCTTCTTCTGCCGTAACAGCAACAGTCCCGTCTCAGCCAAATGAAGGTGCAGAGGAAGTTTCAGGTCGTCCCGTGGCCGCCAGGACGAAGGCTAAGAATCTTAAGGCCATACCGCTGTCGTATTTTGAAGCTCATGCGGAACTTAAAGCGACCAGTAAAACATCTCTGGATTTTAGCTCATATATTATTGAGGCTATAAGAGAGAAGCTTGAACGTGATGGTGCAATAGGTCAATAAACTATCAGATACCTTAAGGGTATCTGATGTGTGTCTTTTAAATGCGTTATGGGGATTCCTTGTGTACCTAAAGAGTACCTATTAGACATCTTTCTGTATATGGTGACATGATTCGTCACTGCTTTCCTTTCCTCTCAGTTTCACCATTTCATTCCCTTCCCTTAACCTGAACCATGATGTCAAAGATGTTTTTATATTGCATTTATGCATTGCATATAACCTTCATAATGTTTTTGTATCTATGATTTCTCTGGTTTTAAGGTTGAGTGTACAATATGAATGCAATTTATTGTGTTTTTATATTGCTTTCACCCTTTCAGAAAGACCATCTTTCCATTATAATTGAATATACATTGTATGTATGAAGTGTGTTTGTTTTTTCTATTTGTTTATGAGCAACGGAGACTGGTTATGAAAATCTTTATTGATGATGGTTCTACCAACATTAAACTTGCTTGGTTGGAGGATAGTGACGTGAAAACGTTAATCAGCCCTAACAGCTTTAAACCGGAATGGTCTTTTAGTTTACTGGATGATGCTGCCCCGGCTAATTACGAGATCGACAGCGAGAAGTTTTCATTTGATCCATTAAGTGCTGATGCTGTCGTAACGACTGAAACACGCTATCAGTACAGTGATGTGAATGTTGTGGCCATTCAGCATGCGCTACAGCAGACCGGCCTGAAAGCGCAGCCTGTTGATGTCATCGTCACATTGCCGATTTCTGAATACCTTGACGCCAACAATCAGAAAAATAAGCAAAACATTGAAAGAAAGAAAAAAAATGTGATGCGTGAAGTACGGGTGCAGGGGGGGGATGCATTTGTTATTCGCAGTGTTTCCGTTCTTCCTGAAAGTATTCCCGCTGGTTTCAGTGTTCTTGCGGGGCTTGAGGATGATGAATCCCTTTTGATCGTAGATCTCGGTGGTACAACTCTTGATGTGTCGCATGTTCGTAGCAAAATGACAGGGATTACAAAAACCTGGTGTGATCCGAATATCGGCGTGTCCCTGATTACATCCGGGGTTAAGGAACAGATGGCGGTACATGCTAATACAAGAGTGAGCTCATTCCAGGCTGACAATATCATTGTGCACCGTAATGAACCTGACTACCTTTCCCGTCGCATTTATAATGCTGAACAGCGTGAGTCTATCATTAATGTTATCAATGAACGGCAGAAGTTGCTTATTAAACGAGTTAATGATGTCATCAGCCGTTTCACCGACTATACACATGTAATGTGTGTTGGTGGTGGGGCTGAAATTGTGGCCGAGGCTGTGAAGAACCTGACTAAGGTTCCTGATGAGCGCTTTTATCTGAGCTCATCCCCACAGTTTGATTTAGTCATGGGAATGATAAAAATGAAAGGTGGTGTGACTAATGAGTGATGAAAATAAATCCAGACGCTGCTCATTTGAACTTTTCCCGGATGAACGGACAGGAGATAAGATAGCAGATGAGCTCATTGCAAATGAAAAACTGAAGGAGCGGGGACGTTTCATGCGCGCGATGTTAGTTACTGGTGCGGCGTTTGCAGCTATAGATAAACGTCTTCCTTTGCTGATATCGGAGTTACTGACAGAAAATACGACTCTGGATGATATTAATAAGGTGATTTCCAGCGTAATACCAGGTGCTTTTTCGGTTGAAAAGAAATTGCTTGAATTACTGGAAAAACAATCTGGTCTCCATACGTCTGTTGATTGCAGTACTCCTCTTACAGAGCAGAGTCCGTCGAGAAATGGCGGTGAAGACCAGACCAGAAGAAACGCTGAAAATATGTTCGGAGATGACTGAACTAACTCAGCCTGGCCAGGGGAATATCTCGCCATTTAGTTGTATAACACTGACTCAACATTTCCCGTTTCATTTGCCATTCAGGGGCGGTTCCTCGCCCCGCAAACCACACTTTCCCTTTTCCCGACTGGCTCAGTTCATCGAGTGTTTTCATTAACTTTTCGCTGTTTTTATGGGGCTGGATCTCATCAAATAATCCCGGCTGTCCTGTGTGGGTAGACTGGCCCCCTGAATCTCCAGACAACCAGTATCACTTATTTAAGTGATAGTCTTAATACTAGTTTTTAGACTAGTCATTGGAGAGCAGATGATTGATGTCTTAGGACCGGAGAAACGCAGACGGCGTACTACACAGGAAAAGATCGCTATTGTTCAGCAGAGTTTTGAACCGGGAATGACGGTCTCCCTTGTTGCCCGGCAACACGGTGTGGCAGCCAGCCAGTTATTTCTCTGGCGCAAGCAATACCAGGAGGGAAGTCTTACTGCTGTGGCCGCAGGAGAGCAGGTCGTTCCTGATCCTACCCACGTAATGTGGACACAGCCCTAAGCGAGATTCTGGTTTTCAAATTGTTCCGGGCTGAGACCGCCACATGCGCTGTGGCGACGCCAGCGATTGTAGTCACACTCGATATAATTAAACACCGTCGTCCGCATTATTTCCCGGCCGGCAAAGCGTTCTCCGTGGATACATTCCACTTTCAGTGAGTGAAAGAAGCTTTCCACACAGGCATTGTCATAGCAGCAGCCTTTTGCACTCATGCTCCCGCGTAGATTGTGCCGTTTCAGCAGGGCCTGATAATCAGCTGAACAGTACTGGCCTCCACGGTCGGTGTGAACAATGATATTTTCCGGACGCTTACGCCGCCATAGCGCCATTTGCAGTGCATCACAGGCAAGCTGTGCCGTCATCCGTGATGACATTGACCAGCCGATAACCGCACGCGACCACAAGTCGATGACCACCGCCAGATACAGCCAGCCCTCATCGGTACGCAGGTACGTGATATCACCTGCCCACTTCTGATTCGGTTCACTGGCGTAAAAATCCTGCTCCAGCAAATTTTCTGACACAGGCAGGTTGTGTGCTCGGTAACTGACCGGACTGAACTTCCGGGAGGCCTTTGCCCTCAGCCCCTGACGGCGCAGGCTTGCCGCCACGGTTTTTACGTTAAAGGGGTAACCCTGAGCACGCAGTTCATCCGTCAGGCGTGGTGCACCGTAACGCTGTCGCAGTGCTGACGGAACTGCTGACGAGGACTTATCCTTGTCCGCCGCTGACACCACGTATACCAGCCGCTACGGGCCACCCGGAGCACGCGGCACATTGCCTTGATGCTGAACTCAGCCTGATGTTTTTCAATAAAGACATACTTCATTTCAGGCGCTTCGCGAAGTATGTCGCGGCCTTTTGGAGGATAGCCAGTTCCTCTGCCTGCTCCGCCAGTTGCCGCTTCAGGCGGGCATTTTCAGCGGCCAGCTCACTTTCACGCTCAGACGAGGTCATCTGTTGCTGCAGTTTGCTGCGCCACGCATAGAGCTGAGATACATACAGGCTGAGTTCACGGGCTGCGGCAGCAACACCGATGCGTTCAGCAAGCTTCAGGGCTTCACTGCGAAATTCAGGCGAATGCTGTTTACGGGGTTTTTTACTGGTTGAGACTGTTTTTGTCATGTGAGTCACCTCTGACTGAGAGTTTACTCACTTAGCCGCGTGTCCACTATTGCTGGGTAAGATCACCCTGCCCTGCGAGGCCATGCGGGATGAAGTATAGATAAGCCCTTTTAACCCCGTTAGCGCGGCTACGCCGCGCTAACGGGGACTTAGTACTGACAGCTTGCTGGCAGTACTAAGGGAGCTGTACGTCAGAGTTTAAGCTATTTTTCTTGACGGAACACTCCGCGGAAAACGCAAAACAGCACAATGTCCTGAATGCCTTAAACGCAGCGACTCTGTTCATAGTTGTCGTCGGCGCCAGATACAGCATCTACCCTGCTCAGGGCAGACACTATGGCTTGTATTTTCCGTCCGCCACTGCTACTGCCGTACCCCTGCTTGTTCACGTAAAATATATTCTACTGGTGTCAGTAATTCGAGCGATTTATGAGGCCTTTTACTGTTGTACAGTACCAGGTATTCAGCCAGTTTCTGATTGAATATATTCAGCTCTTCAAAGCGCAATATTTTATTAAATTCAATAAACTGCTCTCTCAGTGTTCGGTTAAAGCGCTCACAGATGGCGTTCATTTTCGGCGCATAGGGATAAGTCCATAGGTGCCTGATGGCAGCTTCCTGCAGCTTCTTGTGGAATTTTCCTAGGAACTCTTTCCCGTTGTCAGTGATGATCTGGTTGATACCAACAGGGAACAACTGATCTGCACGGCAGAAGAAGTGCCAGATGATATCACTGTTAAGTGACTGTACGGCCAGTGCCAGAGCGTAGTTGCTGTGTTCGTCGATCATCATGGTAATGACATAACAGCGCAGCTCGCCCATTCTGAGCTCAATAGCATCCATGCCAATGAGCTCACCGGTCTTTACCGGGCGATAGTGCTTTGGTCTGCGGGGCTTTGTGGGCGTTTTTTAATGAGCAGGGCTTTTCCCCGGGAACCGAGTCGCACCGGTATTAACCGCATTTTATCGTGTGCCGCTGCGATCATTCTTCCGATGGTGGAGACGCTCGGGCAGGGCAGATGGCGCTGTTCACACCACGGCTTCAGACGAATAAAAGTCTGTTCTTTCGCGAGGTTGGGAAGCTCTGTTCTCAGTCGTCGTATTTCTTTCAGGATTTCGGGATGCCATTGCTTTGTGCGACGTACCAGTGGAGCTTTGCTGCGTGGGATAAGCGCTTCCGGGCCTCCAGTATAAAGTAACAGTCGCCACCAGTACAGAGTTCGAGTGGATACGCCAAAAGCTTCTGCAGCTGCATTGATTCCATGTTTCTCCCAGAAGTGCAGTGCTTTCATTCTTAATTTGGCAATCTCAGGCATAACAGAGTGTTTCATCGCATAGATGGTTGCACGCTAATACCCAACGCCGACATGTTGCATCAACATAGAAATCTTCCCTTACTTATCCTGAGGAAATTGCAATATCTCTGTGAACTTACACACCGAGTTATCCGGCATGGTGTCAATCAGTTCACAATTTTTCCATCGGAGCAGCCTACCACCGGTGATAACCTGACTTTACCTGTAGTTTGTATACACAATCCCTGGCATTGAAATACACATATGAAGTGTACTTCGGATATGACCGTACGCTCAGGAAGTACGACAGATTCCGTCAAAAATTACCTGTAAAGACAGACATCAGAAAAAACAGTGCTCGCCGCAGACCGGTGACCGGGCGAAGCACGCGAACCGGCGAGGAAGCGCAATGTATCTGTAGTCACAGTGAGCAGGTACGCTCTGAAGCCCTTTTATAAAACAGCTGTGTATGCGGTTTTTCCGGAATGATTTATCCACATATCCAGAGGCCCGATCCAGTAAACAGATCCATGAATGATCAACAAAGGATCCATTAAAGATCCCTATATCGCTGCAAACCTTGTCACTCATGGGCCGGGACCACGTTCACATAAGCTGTTGCATGTTATGGATAAACTGTAACAGGTTCATGATAAGCTGTATTCAGTAATACATATACTGAAGTAAGTTAATGACATAAACTATGGTCAGTACGCCAGACTCAGTTGTTAAATACAGGCTGCAGGTTTTTCTTCAGTCAGTTAGCGGAGTTCTGACACACGATTTTCTGTTTATTCTTTTACTGTCCACAGGCGGGAGGCTTTCTGGAAAACGAAAATTCAGACATCAAAAAACTGTTCGGCGAGGTGGATAAGTCGTCCGGTGAGCTGGTGACACTGACACCAAACAATAACAACACCGTACAACCTGTGGCGCTGATGCGTCTGGGCGTTTTTGTACCGACCCTTAAATCACTGAAGAACAGTAAAAAAAATACACTGTCACGTACTGATGCCACGGAAGAGCTGACACGTCTTTCCCTGGCCCGTGCTGAGGGATTCGATAAGGTTGAGATCACCGGCCCCCGCTTGGATATGGATAACGATTTCAAGACCTGGGTGGGGATCATTCATTCCTTTGCCCGCCATAACGTGATTGGTGACAAAGTTGAACTGCCTTTTGTCGAGTTTGCAAAACTGTGTGGTATACCTTCAAGCCAGTCATCCCGCAGGCTGCGTGAGCGCATCAGCCCTTCCCTGAAGCGCATTGCCGGTACCGTGATTTCGTTTTCCCGTACCGATGAGAAGCACACCCGGGAATACATCACTCATCTGGTACAGTCAGCCTACTACGATACTGAGCGGGATATTGTTCAGTTACAGGCCGATCCCCGCCTGTTTGAACTGTACCAGTTTGACAGAAAAGTCCTTCTCCAGCTTAAGGCGATTAATGCCCTGAAGCGACGGGAGTCCGCCCAGGCACTCTACACCTTTATAGAGAGCCTGCCCCGGGATCCGGCACCGATATCGCTGGCGCGGCTGCGTGCACGCCTCAATCTGAAGTCTCCTGTATTTTCCCAGAACCAGACGGTCAGACGGGCAATGGAGCAGTTGCGCGAGATTGGATATCTTGATTACACGGAGATCCAGCGGGGGCGGACAAAATTCTTCTGTATTCACTACCGGCGTCCCCGGTTAAAAGCGCCGAATGATGAGAGTAAGGAAAATCCGTTGCAACCTTCACCTGCGGAAAAAGTCAGTCCGGAGATGGCGGAGAAACTTGCCCTGCTTGAAAAACTGGGTATCACACTGGACGATCTGGAAAAACTCTTCAAATCCCGCTGAACATAAACTGTAGTCAGAGAAGGGGCGTTTTTTACTAACTACAGCTTATGTTAACAGATGCAGTGAGTGCTCTGCTCACTGCAGTTTATATTCTGTTTCCTGCTGTATTGTCTGTGGCCGAACTGCCATCTGCCTGTTCCTTGTGTAAAGCACCCCGTAACCCGATGCTGAGGCATTGCTCCCTTCATAAAACATGGTTTACTCACTACAGCTTATCTACCTGCTCCAGCTTATGTTATGTCTGTTCTGCTGACCACTGCTTATATAAGGAAGTGCCGTTACTTCAGGGGAGGCAGTGTACGCAGGATCTCCGCAGCATCCCGCCCGTCGCCTGTGAAAGACACTGCCAGCGTGGCAGCCATATCCAGTGCAAACACTCTGGTATAAACCTCCATCGAACGTGGATCCCTGTGACCAGCCAGTGCCTGGATGACTTTCCGGGGCTGGCGGTGATAGAGCATGTGCATGATATAGCTGTGCCGGAAGGTATGTGGTGTGACCGGAATCGAAAAGTGTACTCCGTCAGCTTCGGCCCGTCTGACAGCCTGCTTCAGCCAGTTGCGCATGGTTTCGTCGGTCACGGCCCATAATGGTTCACGACGACGGGGCCGGGTGGTGATCATCCAGCTTTCCATCTGCCTGACATAGCTTATATCTGTCAGCGGAACCAGGCGCACTTCATCTTTTGGCGGGCGTCCGCGTCGCGCACGCACTTTTTCGGACAGGATCCGCACAAACGGTCTTACTCCATCCAGGTCAAATGATTCCGGTGTCAGCATCCGGGCTTCGCCAATACGCATTCCGGTATTCCAGAGGGTGGCGAACAGCATATGGTGACGCTGATCCGGCATATAGAAAAGAAGGGCACTCACTTCCGGGGCCAGCAGGTAGGCCGGTGTGGCCCCTGTGGAAGTGGCCATTCTTCTCAGGGAGAGCGCTGTTGCAAAATCCACCCCCGGCGCAATGGGTAACAGGGAGACGCGTTCTGGTGAATTCTGCAGGGGAATGACATTGTTCATGAGTTATTTTTCACGTAGCACACGCACTGTTTATGGATACAGGTATTCTGACCTGAACGCCCGGATCCTTCCACGACAATAAATCGCAGCGTGCGGATCCTTTTGTTTGCTTATCACGCATTATTGCGGGTAAAACCAAATACGTAAAGGTACGTTTTGCAGCAGGGATCCCGTATTAAGCCAGTCGTGGCGCGGGCTGAGGGCTGGTTTGCCGTTTTTGGGAGAATTGGGGTAATACCAAGTCAGCTATTGCCCTCGTGTTTGGGAAAGATTGATGCTGAGTGCATTCTTCAGAATAAGAACAGTTACTCCCAAAAAGCGCGATGGTATGACTGAATCCCTGAGAGAGAGAAAAACTTTCCGCAAAACAGCAATATTAGCCTGCAGAATAATTATCAGATTAACCGTTCCAATATTATCTCTGCATCTGATGATAAGCTGTCCTCCACTATAAGTCTGCGTACAACTTTTTCTGATAGCCGTAGCCCCTCATGTTTGAGTATCGCATGCAGACGATGATAGCCATAACACTGGTAGTTACTGTAAAAGATATCTGTCAGCATCGTACGTATCGTTACGTATTTATCATAGGTCTTCAGTGCAGCCTGGTTATAAAAATAACGGCGACGGGAAAAATATTCTTTCAGTCTAACTACTATCTGCACATGTTAAAGAAATATACGAATCTGTGACCTCAACTCAGAGTGCCATGACAGAAGTCTTATATTATTCTCAATCATCATAATAATACTTATATACATCGAGAAAATACTTGCTGCTAGCCTCGCCCAGATGTTTTGTTATCTTTTCTGGATATATATTAAATTCTTTTAAAACATCCACATATTCCTTTACTGCTTTATTTGATTTATACTCACCACCAATAATTAAGTTCACATTATTTCTTTCACAACCAATTGCTAATGCTAAGATTCTTGCCATTTGATATGGACTGGTGTCAAGTTATTTTTAATAACTTACTGTATAACTGAACAACCTGAGCATGTCCATGAGTAATCGCTAATGACAGACCAGTAAAATCATAATATTTTACAGTCAATAACTCTTCGATAATATCCTTTGGTATATCTAACATTACTAGTGAATCAAAAAAAACTGAATCGTATTAATGTCCCCATTTTGATACGCAAGAAGTAATCCAGGGGCTCCATCATAATTTCTTGCTTCAAGCATCCTGATTATCTCACTTCTTGTGAGATTACTATTTTTAAGTACATCGCAATAAGCTCGTATTGCGTCAGCATGACCATTTTGAAATGCAGCAAACAATCCTGGGGTATATTTATTAGAACCATATGATTCACATTTAAATGCTGAAAGCAGATACTCTAAATCTCTATTTTCATCAATGTTGTCCAGTACAAGTTTACCATAACTCTTAATAGCTTGCGCGTGTCCACTATTGCTGGGTAAGATCAGATGTCTGGAAATATAGGGGCAAATCCACATCTACTGTCTGGTATTTCAGGGGGCCGGCTCACTGTATAAATAACCGGTAACTGTCAGATCAGGTCTGAGCGAATACAGCTTACGAATCATTTGTTGTCTGGAGATTCAGGGAGTCCAGTCTAGTAGACTGGACCCTCATCATATATGATATTTGAATTTAACTATTATATATAATAACTTCATTGACGACATTATTAGATAATAAAAATATATCTCTTAGATATATGTGATGTTTATAAGATATAGTTATTTTGGTAAGAGAGTTACGTAAATGACCGTTTCCTGTCGCTCTCAGCTTTAATGCTATCTCAAATATTCTAAATGTGTCATAAATTTTCAGAATACATTTATCCTCGTTGCAAGTAGCGGTCACTTTTATTTTTTTATGAGTACTCAAAATAGATAAATCTATAGTTTCAGGATTTTTATTGTCATTATGAAGGAAAACATGATGACTGGGTTGCTCAACACAGTAAAAACGATATACACCTCCTTTATTACCAAATACATAAGAAGCATTGTTTTTATCTATAGTAATATTTACATCATTATTTTTTACTTTGTATGTTAATATGTTTTCATGGTTTTCTATTGTGTAGTCCCGATAATCAAAGACCTTGGCTGCTCTTTTCAATATATTTCTCTTATCGTAAGAGCTTATATTGCCGGGTTTTATTAACCAGTATTCAGTATGATGTTTAAAATAGGTGCTCATGTTTATTTTCTCTAGCACCGGCTCCCCAGTATCATTTATTTTAAATTCTATGCCATCATCTGTAATAAAGTTCAAAGTGTTTACATAAGTAGCCATGGATATATTTTTTTGGGATAAATATTTATTGTTCTGTTATCATCTATTGTCATTTCATTAAGAGAGATAATAAGGTGAGACGCATCATAACTTATATGGTAAATATCCTCAAATTTACATCCTATATTAATGTGCTGGTGATGCTCAACACTTCCCAAAAAAACAGACAGTTTAAAGTTTTTTCTGTTCGCATCAGGGATAGCAATTATATTTGCACCTCCACATAAATGTATTTTAGTGTCCGCAGCGCCTACAACAAAGTTGTTACTATGACTGTTTCCTATAAAAGTATTAACACCAAAATCAGAACCAATAAGAGAATTTATATTGTTTTGGGTTAGCGTCATTGTTGTATGTTTTTTAAAATGTGACTGAGGATAAGTATAAGTTACAACATTTTGCTTTTCATTATTATTTAAATCAACAGTAACATTTGTATCAGTGCCACCAATAGAGCTCAACTCCTTAAAAGATATGGCATTTTGTGTATCTTTTTTTCCATTTAATTTGAAGTTACCAATACCATTGGTATAAATAACTCCACCTTTCTTCCCAAATTCTACATTAAATTTATATTCTGATAGTTCATCTATATCGTGCCATGCCCCCTCAACTTTTGGTAAAAATAGATTTATAAAGTCATCACCAGATATAATATTGGTATATTTAAACCTACGAGAAATCAAAGGTAAGTCTGTTCTGGCCACTTCCTGAAAATCGTTCCAAGTCATACGAATAACTTCTGTATGAGCTATTATCTGGGAACCATAACCCAGAATAACAGCACTATATTTCCCTTCGGGAATCTGGGGGGTTTTTGAAGGCCAATTTCTGTTTGCAAAACCTTTTACAATAGCGGTCTCTGATGATAAATCTGAGCATTGTATCTGATCTGTATTACCAAAAATATTAGGGATATGGGCATCTGAATTGTCAACACACGCAATAGCATATTTGCTTATTCTTCGAACCTCTTCATCCGAAAGAGAGGGATCATTTCCAACATTCTTACCATCATTATAGGAAGGAAAGCCCGTAAATTCAGGGGGGGTAACGGAGAGATTTAATGTTATCCCACCAAGAATATGGCAAGAGGAAAGGTCAATCGTTCCATTTTCTATATCAACATTAAGAAGAGTCTTAGATGTCGTTTCAAAAAATTCCTCCAATTTTACCCATGCCTCTCTTCTCATATTCTCTTGATGTATATAGCCCTCAAATTGTCTTATTTCTTGTTGAAGAAACATTAATGGAAATGATGCCAATCCAACTGGAGGAAGAATAAAACCTGATAGAGCTATACCAGTAAACGTCGAAGCAAAAGCAATATCAACCTCTGCCAGAAGCTTCTCTAGACTGCCATCAGGTGCTCTGGAGTATGTTTTAAACGACTCACCTAAAGACCATAAGTTTAAGGCAGTATCAAAAACAGGAAAACGAACAATACTGGATAATTTAGAAAGGAATTTACCGGTCGCCCCTCCAACCTGTATGGCTAATTGGTTAAGTTTCAGTGATGCAATCCCTTCTAAGGTGAAATCACTAATTGAGCCGAACTGACTTTTCCCCATAAAGTTAAGAGATAACCCGACTATTTTCTCAGTTATTGTCTTAACATCACTTACCATATTAGAATGGTCAATAGATGATATAAAATTGTCACCAAGAGATAGTCTTACATATTGAATAATAGATACAATAGACATGATGGCATCAATATTCATATTATTAATGCCATCCGATAATGCATCAAGCCCCTTACGCATGTTTAAAGTTAAATCAGAAACATCAACATCTAATACAATATTTTTATTACCAGATGTACTTTCTAATGATACGATAGCTTTATCTGAGGTGTTTATATTTATTGATTTGAGTTTGAGATTCTGTTCTCCAATGCTATTTATATTTTTAGCTACTTTAGAATAAATAGCTGTAATAATATTAGATATATGTTTATATTGTTCTTGTTGGCGGATTGACATAATGTCTTCCTGATATTGCGCTGGCAATATATCATTTAATTTAGTAATTTTTTGTCCATCAAGAGGAGCTAACTCATCCATTATAACTTGAAGGCGATCATATTCATTTATGTCAATATGATGTGTATCAATATACTTTTTCAATATATTAACATCTATTTTTAGGTCTTTTATTTTTAATACCCCGGTCTTTGCATTTTGCTCATCAATACGAGCGCCATTTATAGTTACTCCATACTCATACAACTTTATTAGTTCAAACTCTTTTTCTTTTATAAGAACTTTGATATTTGATCCTTTTATCTTTTCAAATGTGTTTTCTCTATAATAGCGTTGTAAATTTAATGCATCATTTCCAGTAATTGAGTCCCAGTTCTCACTCTTAGTAAAAAAAATATCAATAGCTTCACTTCCACCAGTATAAAGATGCTGTACCTCAGGTGAAATACTGATTGACGCCTCAGTGAACTTTAATGCTGATCTTAAATCAGGAAAATCAGCATGACCAAAATTTGGATCTGTTACACGGTAATCATTGTCAAATTTAGAAATAATCATCCCATGGTAATCAGTTGTAACCAATATCTTTTTTATATTATTATCTAATAAGTACTCAACAACGCTATTTAACTCAAAATCAGAGATTCTTATTTTTTCAAGAGAGTTAGAGTGAAGTAAATAATTATTTCCATGTTGGTGAGAATACTGAATTTGGTTATTGATCAACTCCAGAGTCCTCTTATCTCTTTCAGAAATATGCACTTCTTGACTTTCTTGAGACAATGCACTCACTAGATCTAAATTCTTTTGTAATATTGTATAGTGTTCTTTATCATTCACCCGCAAATATAACTCAGCAAGCCCCATGCAACGTCCTTCTGAGGGTGATAACAGCATCTGTGGGTGAAATATGATATTTTCACCATTAAACTTTGTTACTGTATCTTTCCACTGCACTGCATGTTTATTATAAAAATTATGCCAGCTTAATGCTCTGTATTTTGCTTGTATAGATATATCATGTACTTTACGTCGAGAAATATAATCAACTCCCCCTGTATAACCAATCTCGTTAAAGGTTTTATCCTCAATAAATATTGAATCGGCAATTGAGAATAGTGATGGTTTTTTGAACTCCACATTCTTTAATGTAAATCCAATGATAGAGGGAAAGTCAGATGCTGCAATGTTTGTAATTATTTCTGTAAACCCGTTTTTTCCTGAAAAAATCCGATTTAATTCAGAGACGGAAATATCATCGATACTTTTTAATTGACTCAGTGAACTGTCAAGGTGTGTGTCATCTTGTAAAAGGAACCGGAAGTCTCTGTCATTAAATAATATTTTTATTTGTTCCCTTGTCATTTCTTTGATATCTTTCTTTATGTCATAAAGCATTGATAAATAGTCATTCAGTCTATCTAATATAACATTGCTATATCGACTCTCATAATCCTTAATTCCTGATGTAATAATATCGGATGTCAAAATGCCATCTGAGCAAGAAAGTTTTATACCAAGCGGAGAAACAGATTGGTTCATTATAGATGAGAAGTATTTATTGAGAGCGTTAAACTCTAAGCCATCTATAATATGTTCAAACGCTATTTTTAATTCTTGCTCATGTCCGGTACCAAAAAGTACCTGATTACCTAAAATGTAATCATATATTTTACTCAATATGAACTTTGTGTCTGATTCATTCTGTAGAGTATATTGAGAAACAATGTTTACTAATTCTGTTGATGGAGAGGCCATGGCAGCTTCCTGCATCATAACACCTGATTCTTGACGAAGAATCCCATATCTGACTATACTGTCAAGGTCATCAAAATAATAATCACTGTGCATCATTTTTTTTATCAGTCTATTATCAAGGTCATGCGAAATATATTTCACTATGATCCTTTTTTCTATACCTCTATCTTTTGCTGTTTGTAATAGCATATCAAGCATGTTTTTTTCACTTGTTATATATTTATTCCATATAGGTTTTATTCCAGCGTAGTTTTTTAGTGAGTTAAGCATATGTATATCAATGATACTAATATCTTTCCCCATTATGTTGATGTTTTTTTTATGAGGTGATGCATGTGCTTTAATTTCAATGTCAGTTATTTTTTTCTTTATTTCTTCATTATCTGACAACTCCATTAAAACAACCTGCAAGGTCTCTTGTTCATGTGATGTTATAATGCCCATCTGTTCTTTTTTCTTCAAATTACTATATAGCTCTAGCTTTTTCTTCTCTTCTGTATTGGATGTAAGCATTAGCTCTGCCAAGAGTTTTTCTCTTTTTCCTATTATAAATAATTCTCTGAGTAATAAATTCTTGCTATAAAAATCATCTCTCCATATTATCACTTTTGTTGAAGGATCTCCGTACAGGAATGAGAGAATTGATTTTTTGTATTGCTCAGGATGTTTATTTATGTCGCTCAATAAATAATGGACTTTGTTGTCTATTGGAATCTTTATATTATTTATTTTCTCTATTAGTTGAGAGGATAAAGATATTCCAGCCCATTTTACAAGGTTATTGTCAGATAATATGAGATTATTGTAAATTTTTTTATCAATGGATGACAAATGTTCTAAATTAATATTCTCAGAGTTGATGATTGCATTATAATCATGCTCGAAAGTGGGATGTTCTTTTTGTAGTTTATCCTTTAACTCTGCCGGCCAACCAATCATTAACCTCTTTAAATCAATTCTTATAGGATTTATATCTAATTGATGAGTTTTTATATTTGTTGTGGGTAATGTTGACACTACTTCTTTTATATTTATATTTTTACCAGTCCATGTGCTTGCGTCATCGGGGGTTATATCATTAATCCCCACGCTTTGTGGGTTAATCCAATCATAATGTTCTCCCGCTAGATTACTAATCTTTTCCAAATCTCCCACGAATGAATCCTTTGACAATCCTTTAAATCGAGTGTCTTCATAGTCCATTCGACATTTTCCAAGTTCTCCTAACGAATTATAATAGTTTTTGAGCGAACGCATTATCGCATCGGGACCAGTTATATGAAGGGTGCTATATACACGGGGAATAAGCCCATCCATTCTGTACTTTGAAAACAAGCTATTATCTGAATATTTATGGGGAACAAACTTAACTTTTTCTTTTCGTCTAGTAAGTTTTTCTGATGAGTTGAATATATTATCACTTAATATTTCATACAGTTTTTTACCTCTTAAATCTGTGTTGTAATTTGATAGGGCATCTCCATTAATTGATATGACACGATCAAAGACATAATCTCCATTTACTTTTTTGAGATGGTATTTTTTTCCATATGACAAACCATCATCATTAAAAAAATCATCCAGATAGGTACTTATTTTCTTTATACTTGAAAATTCAACAGTCCCCATTTTAGTGTCATAAAAACCGTATTTTTGGACAGAATCTTCAAGGATAGACCATAGTGCCATTGTATTTTTTTTTGTTTCTAACTCTAATAGCAAAGGTTCATTGCTAATATCACTTCTAAGAAGTCGCTCTTTTATCTCTGTTAAAGATTGACTTTCTAGTTTTTCTGTTGATATTTGTGTGTCTGTTGAATGTATAGGGTTTTTAACATGAAGTTGTATTAATGTTTTAAATAACTGATTTGCCTTTGCAACCTCTGTTTCTGAATATCTATCTGGATCATTCAGGATGGATGCTGTAATATGTAAACTCTCTATTACACCATCATTGTTATTTTTTTTCTTGTGTGTCAAATATTTTTCAGTAAGTATAAGAACCGATAGTGGATCTCTTCTCCCACTATATCCATCTCCAACTAAATCCAAAAAGAACAATTGCGGTACCATCTTTTCTTTTGCAAAAAAATCAATACCGTCATTATTAGCTGTTTTACTAAAAAGTAGGTGTTCTCTTTCTGGTTTTGCTTGAAATGAAGTTGATAAAACACGCTTTTCAACTTCATAAGATAATGCACCAAGTTGTTTCTTATTAAACTTATCTTTATTGTGTTTCATTAATAACACAATGTCTTTTGCTTTCATCGTATTCTGGAAACCTGGAACTATATCAACAGCATTCCCATCCTTATATCCTTGAAGGAAATCGATATTACCTCTTATATCATCTTTTGAATCACTTATATTTTCAGGATACAAGAGTTTGAGGTACTCCTTCATCGGTTTTTCCAAATAATTTAAATTTTCCTTTTGGGATTTTTTCTTGTCATCATTTTCCAGTCCAGAAACAAATAATGTAGCCTCCATTTTTTCACGCTCTCGTCGAAATGAATATTGATTATCTCTATTATGATAATAATCCTGCTCTTTAATCTTTTCTGTCCTAAGTTGTTCTCGTATCCCCAATATCTCCCGGTATGTCTCATCCTGTCCAGACATAATAAAGTCGGAAGCACGACTACCTTTATGCGTAGCCATAAAATTATTATTCCCTCTAATGTTCCATCCCTTTTCCTCCCCCCACCACTGATAACGTTTTGATAATACTAGGTAGTCACGTATGACTTTTGTGTCTATTGGCGAAAATACTTCATTATTCTCTTTTATTTTACTAATAATTATCTCTAATCTATTTTGACCATCTAAGGGTAACGCCTTTTTAAGGCCTGAGCTCGCCTCTCCACTTATGTACGAAAGAATTTCATCACTGAGTGCGCGACGGTATGTTATATCTTCTAAGAAGTCATAATTATTACTATTATCAGTTATTATCTTATATACATCTTTTGTATAGGCAGGGGTTACATCATAGTCTGTATAAATTCCTCCGTATTGTTTCAAGACAGATATCCTCAGTTGGTCTGTTGCTGCAGCATAATTTCCCCTAAGAATTAATTCTTGTTGGTATTGTTGTTTTCTGTGCACTTTCTTCATATCTGAAAGTATTTTTATGTCATTTATAGATACTTTCTCCTTTCCAAAGATATCAATGAGTTTCTTCTCCAGATGTTTTATTTTTTCTTTATTTTGATAAATATTTTCCTTAAATTCACTTAATTGAATGTCATCGTATTTTAATATATCCTTTAAAAAATCAATGCGGTCATTGTCGTTAAATGTCAACAATCCCTTTGCATATGCGTAATTCATTATTGAATCCTGAATGTTCAATATTGAATTAAATAAATGAATTTCAAAAACATGGCTCAGTTTTGAGTAAGTCTTGTTATTTAGCGTTTTCCCAGATTTTATATCTAAAACTTCACTATGAGTTAATGAGTTAAGCATCTCATGTTTTGCATTTTCAATAGCTAGTTCTTTTAGTTTTTGATTAAATGAATAAGCCGACATTGCATCATGATCAACCCATAAATTAAATACAAAGTCAGGATATGCTAATTTATAAGCTTTAGCATATTTTGTGATGCTATCAGGCGGGGCCCCTGCAACCCAAATAACATGAATATTAGGCTCTATTTGCACTTTGTGACTTTTATACTCATTTTGTATTGTTTTAATTAATGATGAAATATTTTCTTTTTCAATGCTTCCATTATCACTAATATCTATTTCTTTATATATTTTTGACAAGATATTTGCCTGACGCATCAGTGCTTCTAGGCCATCTCGGCTATTTTTGTTACTTAGTTCATTATAAAGCTTTATATTTGACTTTAATGATTTTATTAGACCATCAGAAATATAACAAGTATGATCACTTCCTGAGTGAATTTTTTCCTCTATATTCCCCTCAGTTAAACCATAAGTGTGCTCTTTATTCTGGTTGTGAATTGCACTATCGACAACAATATCATCTAAAGATCTTTTTATTTTCTTTTTATATGGTTCTTGAGGTATTTTGTCTGACCAAGATAGACTATGCGTTTCTTTTGAATTGTTATAATGTATTTGAGTGTCTTTATTATTATAGAGACCTAAAAATTTATGAGCGATACTATCTTTTTTGATGTTGCTAGGGACTGCTAAATTATTCACGTATTGTATCGATGATATCAGTAAAACTATCCTATGAGCCAGCGCTGATTTCCAGTTCCCCCCCCCCCCACGTATGGGTTTTTTTTATCTCAGTTATTGAAAAACTTTTTCTTATTTCATCTTGGATAAGCTTTCCTGCCATTATAACATCCTCAGTTGAGGATGGTTTTATTTTTCGCAACAAACTTAAAGTACCTATATTTTTCTTATCTTGAATTAGATTTGTTTCTTTATGTACTTGTGATTTCTCAACTCTCATATATTCTCCATTATTTTATAAATATATCGTGCTAAATGTATTTGCCCCTATATTGCCAGACACCAGTATCACTTACCCCATTACTGAACCGTCGCCGCAGATATTCCCGTAGTGAACAATATCTCAGAACACAATGTGGATGTCATTCTGACCCGTCCCAATAACATCGGACAAATATAACAATCGATGATTACTGGAAATGCAGGGCTACATTCCTTCTGCAGAAGCAGAAAAAGCTTATCAGCGCGAACGTAACACACAGTTTTTCTCAGTTATCACAGTGGAACTCGACCCCGTCAGAGAACCATCACTGATTACTTTCTTTCTCAGCCACTCTGCCTATATGTGCCCTTTTAGATGGCGTTACAACAGGGTTACGCTTAAGCAACAGCGCATTTTGGCGCATGATGTCAACGCCACGCTCTTTGACTGTTTAGGTAAAGCTACCGCATGTCATTGGCAAATACCCCAAATGACAGATAGATATAGTTCAATTTTAAGCTTAACAATTAGCATGGAAATACTGTCAATCCTCTGTACGGTTGAAACTGTAGTGACACACTGAATTTGACCACCTGAACAGAGGTGATATGCTCACCTCAGAACAACACAGGTGCTCCAATGAAAAAAGAAATTTCAGCGCAGAGTTTAAACGCGAATCCGCTCAACTGGTTGTTGACCAGAACTACACGGTGGCAGATGCCGCCAAAGCTATGGATGTTGGCCTTTCCACAATGACAAGATGGGTCAAACAGCTGCGTGATGAGCGTCAGGGCAAAACACCAAAAGCCCCTCCGATAACACCAGAACAAATCGAAATACGTGAGCGGAGGAAAAAGCTACAACGCATTGAAATGGAGAATGAAATATTAAAAAAGGCTACCGCGCTCCTGATGTCAGACTCCCTGAACAGTTCGCGATAATCGGGAAACTCAGAGCGCATTATCCTGTGGTCACACTCTGCCATGTGTTCGGGGTTCATCGCAGCAGCTACAGATACTGGAAAAACCGTCCTGAAAAACCAGACGGCAGACGGGCTGTATTACGCAGTCAGGTACTTGAGCTACATGGCATCAGCCACGGTTCGGCCGGAGCAAGAAGCATCGCCACAATGGCAACCCGGAGAGGCTACCAGATGGGACGCTGGCTTGCTGGCAGGCCATGAAAGAGCTGGGGCTGGTCAGCTGCAGCCGACTCACCGGTATAAACGTGGTGGTCATAAACAGGCGCTGTCAGAACATGACATTAAGCCAGTATTGGTAACGTAAGTGCCCACCTTTTCAACTAGTGGACACCTGTTATGGAGCAGAAAATATTATCCGTAGAACCCCGCAGATCATTTTCAAATGAGTTTAAACTTCAAATGGTTAAACTGGCTTCACAACCAGGAGCCTCTGTTGCCCGTATTGCCCGGGAACACGATATCAATGATAACCTCCTGTTCAAATGTAAGCGGCTCGCCAGAACCGTATTGATATTTACTGAGAGCTCAGATCAACTTTCTAGGGCAACAGATCGCGTACCCGGTTTGCCGGCCAGTCCAGGATATGCTCAATGACGTAACGCAGCCATTTTTCTGGTTTCACATGTTTCCATCCCCTGTGCGCTGCTTTCGGTCTTTCTGGTCCTGAAAGGTTGGGCACTGATGGGAGATGCGATGAGCCATGCGGTTTTTCCTGGCATCGTGCTTGCCTGGATTCTGGGGGTACCTCTGGCGACAGGGGCATTTGTCGCCGGAGTATTCTGTGCGGTGGCGACGGGATACCTGAAAGACAACTGCCGAATCAAGCAAGATACAGTGATGGGGATTGTTTTTTCTGGCATGTTTGCCGCAGGTCTGATCTTGTATATTGCAGTCAAACCAGACGTGCGTCTTGACCATATTCTTTTCGGCGACATGCTCGGGATAACCATCGGCGATATAATCCAGACGGTGATTATTGCCGGGCTGGTTACACTTGTTATTAGCGTAAAATGGCGGGATTTTTTGCTGTTCTGCTTTGATTATCAACAGGCGCAGGTAAGTGGTTTGCATACAAGATGGCTACATTATGGGCTGCTGTGCATGGTTTCTCTGACCATTGTGGCGACGCTGAAAGCGGTAGGTATCATTCTCTCTATTTCGCGTACAGCCCGGACCGGAAAGGCATACATCCACAGAATCACCTGTCCGGTTACAGCGGAGTGCTTCAGGCCGATGCTTCGGTGGCTACCGGGCGTTATACGAATCCGGCAGAATAACGGAAGCCGCGTGTATGGCCCATGCCCGGAGAAAAATCCACGATGTGCATGCAAGAGCGCCAACCGATATCACCACGGAAACCCTGCTGCGTATCGGTGAACTGTATGCCATCGAGGCAGAAGTCCGGGGATGTTCAGCAGAACAGTGTCTGGCAGCAAGAAAAGCCAGAGCTGCGCCACTGATGCAGTCACTGTATGACTGGATACAGACCCAGATGAAAACACTGTCGCGTCACTCAGATACGGCAAAAGCGTTCGCATACCTGCTGAAACAGTGGGAGGGCCTGAACGTGTACTGCAGTAATGGCCAGGTGGAAATCGACAACAACATCGCAGAGAACGCTTTACGGGGAGTGGCCGTAGGCCGGAAAAACTGGCTGTTCGCTGGTTCCGACAGCGGTGGCGAACATGCGGCGGTGTTGTACTCGCTGATCGGCACATGCCGCCTGAACAATGTGGAGCCAGAAAAATGGCTGCGTTACGTCATTGAGCATATCCTGGACTGGCCGGCAAACCGGGTACGCGATCTGTTGCCCTGGAAAGTTGATCTGAGCTCTCAGTAAATATCAATACGGTTCTGGCGAGCCGCTTACGGTCAATGTGTCCACCCATTTCAGAAGACGATCTAGCGTCCAGGTGGCATGCTGTCGATGTGCTTCAGGTGAGTGCACCGGGCGGTCAGCACAAGCGGTTTCGACAGCGAAATAGCACATGCTGGCTGTGAGTGCAACATCATAGCCTTACTTGATTGTACGGTAATGCCAAATACATGCAGACACTATGGTAAATAATACTGCGGCAAATAATGCCGTCACAATCAGCGCGATTGAGACACCTGTTTTCGACACCAGTGGCACCAACAATGCGCACAGCCCATAGCCAAGTGTGTGACTGGCCGCAAGCCAGCCCGCGCCTGTGCCGTCGGCCAGCTTATCATTCAGTAAAAGTTGATAAGCGGGGGTTGCCAGAGCGGCCCCAAATGACAGTACTGCACAGCCCAGGTAAAACAACCATAGCTGTTCAGCGAGCATGATTGCCAGACCACTACTCATCAACATCCCGGCACTCAGGAGCAGATTCACTGGAGTCAAGCGCTGTGGACGGAGTACCACGAACTGCGCGATAAGCGCAGCTACTGCGGACAGCCCCAACAACCACGCCACCTGTTGGCTAATAGTGGTGGTATCAGTGGCGAACTGGCGAGTAAGGGCTGGCGAAAGTCCAAGCTGCATCATGCTCATTGCCGCAGCCAGTAACATTGCGCAAAGCAGATAAGGCAGGTAATCCCGCTTCAGGCTGACGCTCTTGCGCTTCGGTGTGGGCTGTGGTGGTGTGCCGGGCAACCGCAGAAGCATCACCAGTGCCAGCGCTGGCGCTGCCATCAGCATACATACTGGCGCTATAGGGTGAATGACCAACATTGCCGCCGCGCACAGCGGCCCGAATAGCCTGCCGCAGCTCAGGCCAGAGCTGATAGTTGCCAGAGCGGCCATGCGATTCCCTTCTCCCGCTCTCTGCAATGCCCAGACCTGACAGGCTGGCACCATTGCCGACACGGTCAGCCCGTAGGCGATCCGGGCGATGATTAATATTCCCAGCCCCACCGCTGTTGTTACAGCACCGATAGCCATCAGCAGGCTTCCCAGCCCAAGCAGGGTAAAACTTACGCCATATCCTCCCAGAGCCCACAGCACCACAGTCTTACTGCCAGTAAGGGAAATTTGCTTTCCCCACCATGGGGAAGATGGCAGAAACAGCATTGAGCCCAGCATCAGCAGGGCAGCCCATACAGACAGACTCAGATTTGTCTGTATGACCAGAACAGGGAGTATAACCAGCAGACCGTTCTGTCCGATACCGAGAAGCCCGGCACTGAACGCAAGTGGCCAGCAGGACAGTGTTTTTTGGGGCGTTTCTTCGCTCTCAGGTGGCATTGTAATGTTTCAACTCCATGTATTAATTGTGTTTGTTTGTAAAATTAATTTTTCTGACAATAACATTTCTCATTGATAATGAGAATCGTTATCTACATAATGGTTATTATTTTACTGTGTGGGAGCTGTTTGATGATGACCCTGCCCTCTGAAAAATCCGCCACAGATGTGGCTGCGCAGTGCTTCCTGAATGCCCTGATTCGTGAAACCAAAGACTGGCAACTGACGGAATACCCGTCAGACGAATTGATTATCCCGCTGGACGAGCAGAAGTCGCTCCATTTCAGAGTGACTTATTTCTCACCAACCCAGCATCACCGCTTTGCATTTCCTGCTCATCTGGTCACTGCATCAGGCAGTTATCCTGTCGACTTTACCACTCTCTCCCGGCTTATTATTGATAAGTTACGACGTCAACTTTTTCTGCCAGCTCCCCTCTGCGAAACTTTCCACCAACGCGTGCTGGAAAGCTACGCCCATACGCAACAGACAATAGATGCCCGCCATGACTGGGCCGTCCTGCGTGAAAAAGCGTTGAATTTTGGCGAGGCTGAGCAGGCACTGCTGACAGGGCACGCTTTCCACCCTGCACCCAAGTCTCATGAACCGTTTAACCGGCAGGAGGCTGAACGATACCTGCCTGACATGGCGCCCCACTTCCCGCTGCGGTGGTTTTCGGTGGATAAAACGCAAATCGCTGGTGAAAGTCTGCATCTCAACCTTCAACAGCGGTTGACGCGATTTGCCGCAGAGAATGCCCCCCAGTTACTCAACGAATTAAGTGGCAATCAATGGCTGCTCCCACAGCACCCGTGGCAGGGAGAATATCTTTTGCAGCAGGCGTGGTGCCAGTCACTTGTTGCTAAAGGACTTATCAGAGACTTAGGCGAGTCCGGCACGTCGTGGCTGCCGACCACCTCTTCCCGCTCCCTCTACTGTGCAACCAGCCGCGATATGATCAAGTTTTCCCTGAGCGTACGGCTGACCAACTCCGTCCGTACTCTATCTGTGAAAGAGGTGAAGCGAGGAATGCGCCTGGCACGCCTGGCGAAAACCGACGGCTGGCAGATGCTACAGGCCCGCTTCCCGACGTTCCGGGTAATGCTGGAGGACGGCTGGGCCGGGTTGCGCGATCTTAACGGCAACATCATGCATGAAAGTCTGTTTTCCCTGCGTGAAAACCTGTTGGTAGAGCAACCGCAAAATCAGACCAACGTACTGGTTTCCCTGACTCAGGCCGCACCGGATGGCGGTGATTCTCTGCTGGTTTCGGCGGTAAAACGCCTGAGCGATCGCCTAGGTATCACTGTGCAACAGGCCGCCCACGCATGGGTCGATGCTTACTGTCAGCAGGTGCTGAAGCCTCTGTTTACGGCTGAAGCGGATTACGGCCTGGTGCTGCTGGCGCATCAGCAAAATATTCTTGTGCAGATGCTTGGGGATCTGCCGGTCGGATTTATTTACCGTGACTGCCAGGGCTGCGCGTTTATGCCTCACGCGACAGACTGGCTCGACACCATTGACGAGGCGCAGGCGGAAAATATTTTCACCCGTGAGCAGTTGCTGCGCTATTTCCCTTATTACCTGATGGTTAACTCCACTTTTGCCGTAACTGCTGCGCTGGGTGCTGCCGGGCTGGACAGCGAAGCGAATCTGATGGCTCGTGTACGAACATTGCTGGCTGAAGTGCGTGACCAGGTGACTCATAAAACCTGTCTCAACTATGTGCTGGAAAGTCCGTACTGGAACGTAAAAGGGAACTTTTTCTGTTATCTGAACGATCATAACGAGAACACCATCGTTGACCCTTCGGTGATCTATTTTGATTTCGCTAACCCGCTGCTGGCTCAGGAGGTCTGAATGTCTGGGGCAAACATTGTTCACAGCGGATATGGACTGCGCTGTGAAAAACTCGACAAGCCTCTGAATCTTGGGTGGGGGCTGGACAATAGCGCGGTACTGCACTGGCCCGGGGCGCTGCCGACAGGGTGGCTGTGCGACGCGCTGGATCAGATATTTATTGCCGCACCACAACTTTCAGCAGTGGTTCTTCCCTGGGCCGAATGGCGTGAGGAGCCACAGGCGCTGACGCTTTTCGGACAGGTACAAAGCGACATTATCCATCGTTCCGCTTTCTGGCAGTTACCGTTATGGCTGAGTTCTCCGGCAAACCGGGCCTCCGGTGAAATGTTTTTTGATGCAGAGCGTGAGATTTATTTCCCGCAGCGCCCCCCACGTCCGCAGGGTGAGGTTTACCGTCGTTACGATCCACGCATTCGCAGGATGCTGAGTTTTCGCATTGCCGATCCCGTTTCTGATGCAGAACGTTTCACTCGCTGGATGAACGATCCGCGCGTTGAGTATTTCTGGGAGCAAAGTGGCTCACAGGAGGTACAGAGCGCCTATCTGGAGCGCCAGCTTACAGATAAACATGCATTCCCGCTGATTGGCTGCTTCGACGATCGGCCGTTCAGTTATTTCGAAATCTACTGGGCGGCGGAAGACCGCATTGGCCGCCACTATTCGTGGCAGCCCTTTGACCGTGGCCTGCATCTGCTCGTTGGTGAACAGCAATGGCGCGGAGCCCACTATGTGCAGAGCTGGCTGCGCGGGCTGACACATTACCTGCTGCTGAATGAGCCCCGTACGCAACGCACAGTACTGGAGCCACGCACCGATAACCAGCGCCTGTTCCGCCATCTTGAGCCTGCGGGATACCGGACAATTAAAGAGTTCGATTTCCCACATAAACGCTCGCGCATGGTGATGGCGGAGCGTCATCACTTCTTCACGGAGGTCGGTCTGTAATGGATCACAAAGACTGGGATTTGGTCAACCGCCGCCTGGTGGCAAAAATGTTGTCAGAGCTGGAGTATGAGCAGGTTTTCCACGCGGAATCTCAGGGCGATGACCGCTACTGCATTAACCTGCCGGGTGCACAATGGCGCTTCATCGCTGAACGTGGTATCTGGGGCTGGCTCTGGATTGATGCTCAAACTCTGCGCTGCGCGGACGAGCCTGTACGGGCGCAGACGCTGCTGATGCAGCTAAAGCCGGTACTGTCAATGAGCGATGCAACCGTTGCTGAGCATATGCAGGATTTGTATGCCACGCTGCAGGGCGACCTGCAACTGCTGAAAGCCCGTCGCGGGCTGAGCGCCAGTGACCTGATTAATCTTGATGCCGACCGCCTGCAATGCCTGCTGAGCGGTCATCCTAAATTCGTTTTTAATAAAGGTCGCCGTGGCTGGGGTAAAGAGGCGCTGGAACGATATGCGCCAGAGTATGCCAACACCTTCAGACTGCACTGGCTGGCGGTAAAACGTGAACATATGATCTGGCGCTGTGATAACGAGCTGGATATTCAGCAGTTGTTGACGGCCGCAATGGATCCGCAGGAGTTTGGCCGCTTCAGTCAGGTCTGGCAGGAAAACGGACTGGATCATAACTGGCTGCCGCTGCCGGTACATCCGTGGCAGTGGCAGCAAAAAATCGCCTCCGACTTCATCGCTGATTTTGCTGAAGGCAGGATGGTGTCTCTCGGCGAGTTTGGCGATCAGTGGCTCGCCCAGCAGTCGCTGCGTACCCTGACCAACGCCAGTCGCCGGAGTGGACTGGATGTCAAGCTGCCGCTGACCATCTACAACACCTCATGCTACCGGGGGATCCCTGGCAGATACATCGCTGCCGGACCACTGGCTTCACGCTGGCTACAACAGGTTTTTGCGACCGACGCCACCCTGGTGCAAAGCGGCGCAGTCATCCTTGGTGAACCGGCTGCGGGCTATGTGTCCCATGAAGGCTATGGCGCGCTTGCCCGGGCTCCCTATCGCTACCAAGAAATGCTTGGTGTTATCTGGCGGGAGAATCCGTGCCGCTGGCTGGATCCGGATGAAAGTCCGGTTCTGATGGCAACACTGATGGAGTGCGACGAAAACAATCAGCCGCTGGCAGGCGCATATATCGACCGATCAGGGCTTGACGCTGAAACCTGGCTTACGCAACTGTTCCGGGTGGTCGTGGTTCCGCTGTATCACCTGCTTTGCCGCTACGGTGTCGCGCTTATTGCACATGGACAAAATATAACGCTCGCAATGAAAGAGGGGGTTCCACAGCGTGTTCTGCTGAAAGACTTCCAGGGCGATATGCGGCTGGTGAAAGAAGAGTTCCCCGAAATGGACTCTTTGCCTCAGGAAGTTCGTGATGTTACATCCCGCCTGAGTGCGGACTACTTAATCCATGATTTGCAGACGGGTCACTTCGTGACAGTGCTGCGTTTTATTTCTCCACTGATGGTTCATCTTGGCGTACCTGAAAGGCGATTTTATCAACTGTTGGCAGCAGTGTTGAGTGATTACATGAAAAAACATCCACAAATGTCAGAGCGTTTTGCGCTTTTCTCACTTTTCAGGCCACAAATCATTCGCGTGGTGCTGAACCCGGTAAAACTGACCTGGCCTGACCAGGATGGCGGCAGCCGCATGTTGCCGAATTACCTTGAGGATCTGCAAAATCCGCTGTGGCTGGTAACTCAGGAATATGAATCATGAAAAAAAGTGTCGATTTTATTGGTGTAGGGACAGGGCCATTTAATCTCAGCATTGCTGCGTTGTCACATCAGATCGAAGAACTGGACTGTCTCTTCTTTGATGAACATCCTCATTTTTCCTGGCATCCGGGTATGCTGGTACCGGATTGCCATATGCAGACCGTATTTCTGAAAGATCTGGTCAGTGCTGTTGCACCTACAAATCCATACAGCTTTGTTAACTATCTGGTGAAGCACAAAAAGTTCTATCGTTTCCTTACAAGCAGACTACGTACAGTATCCCGTGAAGAGTTTTCTGACTACCTCCGCTGGGCTGCTGAAGATATGAATAACCTGTATTTCAGTCATACCGTTGAAAATATTGATTTCGATAAAAAACGCCGATTGTTTCTGGTGCAAACCAGCCGGGGAGAATATTTTGCCCGCAATATCTGCCTTGGTACAGGAAAACAACCTTATTTACCACCTTGTGTGAAGCGAGTGACACAATCCTGTTTCCATGCCAGTGAAATGAATCTTCGTCGGCCGGACCTTAGTGGAAAACGAATAACTGTGGTTGGCGGAGGACAGAGTGGTGCAGACCTGTTACTTAATGCCTTACGCGGGGAATGGGGAGAGTCTGCGGAAATAAACTGGGTCTCCCGGCGCAATAATTTTAACGCACTGGATGAGGCGGCTTTTGCTGATGAGTATTTTACACCTGAATATATTTCAGGTTTCTCCGGACTTGAGGAAGATATTCGCCATCAGTTACTGGATGAGCAGAAAATGACATCGGATGGCATCACTGCCGATTCTTTACTGGCAATTTATCGTGAGTTGTACCACCGTTTTGAAGTTCTGAGAAAACCAAGAAATATCCGTCTGCTACCCAGCCGCTCGGTAACAACTCTGGAAAGTCGTGGTCCGGGCTGGAAGTTGCTGCTGGAACATCATCTGGATCAGGGCAGGGAGATCCTGGAAAGTGATGTGGTGATTTTCGCTACAGGTTACCGTTCTGCGTTGCCACAAATACTTCCCTCACTGATGCCCCTGATCACCATGCACGATAAGAACACCTTTAAAGTGCGTGATGACTTCACTCTGGAATGGAGTGGCCCGAAAGAAAATAATATCTTCGCGGTCAACGCCAGCATGCAAACTCATGGCATCGCCGAACCCCAGCTCAGCCTGATGGCATGGCGATCTGCACGTATTCTTAATTGCGTACTGGGGCGTGATTTATTCGATCTCAGTATGCCGCCTGCACTGATTCAGTGGCGCAGCGAACCGCAGTCGGAGGCTGCTTCTTTTATTCACTATACAGCAGATATTCAGGAATAACGATGATACGCAAAAAGTATATGACCCGGGCTCTTGGTCCGCTGCTTCTTGTCGTGCTGTCACCAGCTGTCGCTCAGCAAAACGATGATAATGAGATCATAGTGTCCGCCAGCCGCAGCAATCGAACTGTAGCGGAGATGGCGCAAACCACCTGGATTATCGAAAATGCTGAACTGGAGCAGCAGATTCAGGGCGGTAAAGAGCTGAAAGACGCACTGGCTCAGTTAATCCCTGGCCTTGATATCAGCAGCCAGAGCCGAACCAACTACGGAATGAATATGCGTGGCCGCCCGTTGGTTGTGCTGATTGACGGTGTGCGCCTCAACTCTTCACGTTCCGACAGCCGACAACTGGACTCTGTCGATCCTTTTAATATAGATCATATCGAAGTGATCTCCGGCGCGACGGCTCTGTACGGTGGCGGCAGTACCGGAGGGCTGCTCAACATCGTGACCAAAAAAGGCCAGCCGGAAACAATGATGGAGTTTGAGGCTGGCACCAAAAGTGGCTTTAACAGCACTAAAGATCACGATGAGCGCATTGCCGGTGCTGTCTCCGGTGGAAATGACCATATCTCCGGACGTATTTCCTTGGCATATCAGAAATTTGGCGGCTGGTTTGACGGTAATAACGATGCCACCCTGTTCGATAACACCCAGACTGGCCTGCAGCACTCCGATCGGCTGGATATCATGGGGACTGGTACGCTGAATATCGATGCATCCCGGCAACTTCAGTTGATAACACAGTACTATAAAAGTCAGGGGGACGACAATTACGGGCTTAATCTCGGGAAAGGCTTCTCCGCTATCAGCGGGACCAGCACGCCATACGTCAGTAAGGGGCTGAATTCCGACCGTATTCCCGGTACTGAGCGGCATTTGATCAGTCTGCAGTACTCTGACAGCGATTTCCTGGGACAGGAGCTGATCGGTCAGGTTTACTACCGCGATGAGTCGTTGCGGTTCTACCCGTTCCCGACGGTAAATGCGAACAAACAAGCGACGGCTTTCTCTTCGTCACAGCAGAATACCGACCAGTATGGCATGAAACTGACCCTGAACAACGAAGTGACGGACGGCTGGCAAATCACCTGGGGGCTGGATGCTGATCATGAGCGTTTTACCTCCAACCAGATGTTCTTCGACCTGGCTCAGGCAAGTGCTTCCGGAGGGCTGAACAACAAGAAGATTTACACCACCGGGCGCTATCCGTCGTATGACATCACCAACCTGGCGGCCTTCCTGCAATCAGGCTATGACATCAATGATATCTTTACCCTCAGCGGTGGCGTACGCTATCAGTACACTGAAAACAAGATTGATGATTTCATCGGCTACGCTCAGCAACGGCAGATTGCCGCCGGGAAGGCGACCTCCGCCGACGCCATTCCTGGCGGCTCAGTCGATTACGACAACTTCCTGTTCAACGCCGGTCTGCTGATGCACATCACCGAACGCCAGCAGGCATGGATCAACTTTTCTCAGGGGGTGAATCTGTCGGATCCGGGTAAATACTACGGTCGCGGTATCTATGATACAGCAGTGAACGGTCATCTTCCCCTGATAAGGAGTGTGAACGTCAGCGACAGTAAGCTGGAAGGCGTGAAAGTCGATTCTTATGAACTGGGCTGGCGCTTTACCGGTGACAACCTGCGTACTCAAATCGCTGCTTACTATTCGATTTCCGATAAGAGCGTGGTAGCCAATAAGGACCTGAGCATTAGCGTTATGGACGACAAACGCCGCATTTACGGTGTGGAAGGCGCACTGGACTACCTGATTCCTGATACTGACTGGAGTACCGGAGTGAACTTCAACGTGCTGAAAACTGAGTCTAAAGCGAACGGTACCTGGCAGAAATACGATGTGAAGACAGCAAGCCCATCAAAAGCGACAGCCTACATTGGCTGGGCATCGGACCCGTGGAGTCTGCGCGTGCAGAGCACCACCTCCTTTGACGTGAGCGACGCACAGGGCTACAAGGTCGATGGCTATACCACCGTGGATCTGCTCGGCAGTTATCAGCTTCCGGTGGGTACACTCAGCTTCAGCATTGAAAACCTCTTCAACCGTGACTACACCACTGTCTGGGGGCAACGTGCACCACTGTACTACAGTCCGGGTTACGGTCCCGCTTCTCTGTACGACTATAAAGGCCGGGGCCGCACTTTTGGTATGAACTACTCAGTTTTGTTCTGAAACATCTTCCTGCCCGGCGCACGCCGGGCTACCGTAAGGGCTCCGCTTGGAAAACGGATCTATGGTCACTGTAACTACAGATCCATTGCGCTTCCTCGCCGGTTCGCGTGCTTCGCCCGGTCACCGGTCACCGGTCTGCGGCGAGCACTGTTTTTTCTGAAGTCTGCCTTTACAGGTAATTTTTGACGGAATCTGCCGTACTTCCTGAGCGCACGGTCATATCCGAAGTACACTTCATATGTGTGTTTCAATGCCAGGGATTGTGTATACAAACTACAGGCAAAGTCTGGTTATCACCGGTGGTAGGCTGCTCCGATGGAAAAATTGTGAACTGATTGACACCATGCCGGATAACTCTGTCAGCGCCAGTGATATAAGGGGGATGCGGATGATTTCCTGGACTCTCAGGAGATAAAACATGTTTACTGAAGAAGAAAAAATCCGCGCCATTGAGCTTTATTTCAAATATGGTAAGAAGCTGGCTCCCGTCGTACGCGAACTGGGCTACCCTTCGAAAAGAAATCTGCGGCGTTGGATCCGCTCATGGGAAGCAGGTGGTGGCGCAAAAGAATCCATTCGTCATAAGCACCGTTACTCCGATGAGCAAAAACAGGTTGCCGTTGAACATTATCTTAACCACGGCTGCTGCCTGGCGTTTACCAGCAGAGCCCTGGGTTATCCCTGCACTGATGTACTCGCTCGCTGGGTTAATGAACTTTATCCCGACAGACGACGTATATTTACCAGTAAGGCCAACCCGGTTGCGCCCTTTGAACCAGAAGTCAAACGTCAGGCTGTCATGGCACTCTGTACACGACAAGTATCAGCCAGTGAAATCGCCAGGCGTATTGGTGTCAGTCGTGCGGTATTGTATAAATGGAAAGATGAAATTATCGGCAACAGTGCTTACCAGACTATGCGTAAACATAACGAACCTTCCCTGGAGGCAGAACGCGATGCGTTGCGGGAGGAAGTCGCCCGACTGAATAAGGAAATACGCCGCCGGCAGATGGAGCTGGATATTCTGAAAAAGGCGGAGGAAATCATAAAAAAAGACCCGGGCATCAGTATCAGTCACCTGAACAACAGAGAAAAAACGAAGATCGCTGATGCCCTGAGACAAACATATCCCCTGACAGAATTACTGCATGTTCTGGGCCTTGCCCGTAGCAGTTATTTTTATCACCGGGCTGCACTGAAAGCCGGTGATAAATACGCCACGATACGTACGATGCTGACAGATATATTTAACAGTAATTACCAGTGTTATGGCTATCGTCGCCTGCATGCGATGCTCAGGCATGAGGGGGTTCGGCTATCAGAAAAGGTTGTACGCAGACTTATGGTGGAGGAACAGCTTGTCGTCAGCCGTAACCGTCGTCGCCGCTACAGCTCATATTGCGGAGAAATCGGACCGGCTCCGGATAACCTTATCGCCAGAGATTTTAAGGCGGAGCAACCTAATCAGAAATGGCTGACAGATATCACGGAGTTCCAGCTCCCTGCAGGTAAAGTCTGGCTGTCACCGGTGGTGGACTGCTTCGATGGAAAAGTTGTGAGCTGGTCTCTCAGTACACGCCCCGATGCTGAACTGGTCAACACTATGCTGGATAGCGCTGTCGAAACGTTAAATGCTGGCGAACGACCGGTGATACACAGTGACAGAGGTGGGCATTATCGCTGGCCAGGCTGGCTGGAAAGAGTGAATGCAGCATGTAGATGCTTACATCAGATGGTATAACGAGCGGCGTATAAAATTATCGCTGGGTGCAGTCAGCCCTGAAATGTACCGCCAACAATGCGGGCTGGAATGATAAAGCAGTCCAGGAAATCGTCCGCATCCCCAAGACGGTCAAAGATCGTGGCGTTGACATGCTGGCATGTTTTTACGGGGTGACGCTTTCATTAACCTGTACACGAACTTTTATTCCGGCATCATGACAGGCCTGCAGCCACTGCGCAACTTCCAGCGGATCGCCCTCCCGGCGTACCACCCTACCTTCTCTGTTCCATAACTGCAGACAGGTACTGCCGTCGAGACGTACCACAAAATCCCCACGGCAGGCCTGATACGTCATGCCGTTCAGCTCCACCGCCAGATCAGTGGCAGAAGTGCCGTCTGCGGGCAGACCTGATGCTGGGACCAGCGGCAGTACGACGACTTCTGCCGCGCGCTGTTCTGCCAGCAGCAGAGGCTGTGCCACGGCCCGGCCGGCGTCCGTCAGCTCGACAGCCAGCTGCAGATTCGGGGTGTGCAGGGTGCGAAGCCAGCCTGATGCTTCCATGCGCCGGCAGGAGGCGCGCAGGTTTGGTCCGTAGACCGGGGCTTCCCCGCTTCGCTCCAGCACCCGTTCTATGTCCCGAGTCAGCACGGGGCCAGGCCGTTTTTCATCAAGGGCAGCCAGCACAATCAGCACCCGTCGTTGCAGCGGCGACGGCCCACGGGAGGTTACAGCTGACATGCGCGTTGTTCTGCTGTCGGGGCGCGCAGGAGCATTTCGGTGAACCGCAGATGGTCCCTGTCGGCGACGTCGTCTGGGGCACGCCCCGCGAGTGCCAGACAGTACCAGAGTTCAATAGCGCTGCGTGCGCGGGTAATCTCCGCATCGGTATCGTTGCAGTCCGCACGGTTTGCCCGTTCAAGACATGCGTTAATGAAGTCTTCCGTATCGCCGGTCATCGTTTCATAGCTGAGGCGAAAGTATACTTTTTCATCCATCCTGCATGCTCCGTTTGATTATGTACATTAATAGGTAAAATCATATATTGAATAATTTATCTCTACTTTGGTAAATATTATATCAGATGTGAATTTATGTATTATGACTAGACTGGCCCCCTGAATCTCCAGACAACCAGTATCACTTATTTAAGTGATAGTCTTAATACTAGTTTTTAGACTAGTCATTGGAGAGCAGATGATTGATGTCTTAGGACCGGAGAAACGCAGACGGCGTACTACACAGGAAAAGATCGCTATTGTTCAGCAGAGTTTTGAACCGGGAATGACGGTCTCCCTTGTTGCCCGGCAACACGGTGTGGCAGCCAGCCAGTTATTTCTCTGGCGCAAGCAATACCAGGAGGGAAGTCTTACTGCTGTGGCCGCAGGAGAGCAGGTCGTTCCTGCCTCTGAACTTGCTGCTGCCATGAAGCAGATTAAAGAACTCCAGCGCCTGCTCGGAAAAAAACGATGGAAAATGAACTCCTTAAAGAAGCCGTTGAATATGGGCGTGCAAAAAAGTGGATAGCGCACGCGCCCTTATTGCCCGGGGATGGGGAGTAAGCTTAGTCAGCCGTTGTCTCCGGGTGTCGCGTGCGCAGTTGCACGTAATTCTCAGACGAACCGATGACTGGAAAGATGGTCGCCGCAGCCGTCACTCAGATGATACGGATGTGCTTCTCCGTATACACCATGTTATCGGAGAGCTGCCCACGTATGGTTATCGTCGGGTATGGGCGCTGCTTCGCAGACAGGCCGAACTTGATGGTATGCCTGCGATCAATGCCAAACGGGTTTACCGGATCATGCGCCAGAATGCGCTGTTGCTTGAGCGAAAAACCGCTGTACCGCCATCGAAACGGGCACATACAGGCAAAGTGGCCGTGAAAGAAAGCAATCAACGATGGTGCTCTGACGGGTTCGAGTTCCGCTGTGATAACGGAGAAAAACTGCGAGTCACGTTCGCGCTGGACTGCTGTGACCGTGAGGCACTGCACTGGGCAGTCACTACGGGCGGCTTCGACAGTGAAACAGTACAGGACGTAATGCTGGGAGCGGTGGAACGCCGCTTCGGCAACGAGCTTCCGGCGTCTCCAGTAGAGTGGCTGACGGATAATGGTTCATGCTACCGGGCTAATGAAACACTCCAGTTTGCCCGGATGTTGGGGCTTGAACCGAAGAACACGGCGGTGCGGAGTCCGGAGAGTAACGGCATAGCAGAGAGCTTCGTGAAAACGATAAAGCGTGACTACATCAGTGTCATGCCTAAACCAGACGGGTTAACGGCAGCAAAGAACCTTGCAGAGGCGTTCGAGCATTATAACGAATGGCATCCGTATAGTGCACTGGGTTATCGCTCGCCACGGGAATATCTACGGCAGCAGGCCAGTAATGGGTTAAGTGATAACAGGTGTCTGGAAATATAGGGGCAAATCCAGTGGGCAATGGAAGCTTTTCCACAGCGGAATTGCTGTAACAGGGGGCTTTCACTGCAAAGAGTGACGTTCGTATAAATGTCGCCACCTGCCGGCAATACTGACGCTCCCCACGTAGTTTCTCTGCTGCCCGCTCCGCATACTGAACAACAGCCTGGTGCATGGCATCTTTGTCTGTGATTCGTTCACCAAAACTGCGACTACAGACAATCTGCTGTTTTGCCGGTGGTGCTTCTTCCAGGGATATGCAGGACTCGCCGTTGAGTTCGCGTACCGTACGCTCAAGAATGACGCTGAAGTTTTTCTGGATGAATGCCGTGTTAGCCTGCGCCAGCTGCAGTGCTGTGTTAATACCCAGCGCATTCAGCTTTTCCGTCAGTCTGCGTCCTACTTCCCAGACTTCACCAACAGGCTGCAGCCCCAGTAGTTTCAAGAGCCGATTACGGTTTTCTGCCGTCAGCGCAACCACACCGGAAAACTGTGGCCATTGCTTTGTTGCCCACTGTGCACTTTTGGCCAGCGTTTTTGTAGGCGCAATGCCCACCCCCATGGTGAGTCCTGTCCAGCTCTTTACCTGTTCCCTGAGCTGATGACCAAAAACCTCCGGAGAGATGCAACGGTTCACCCCCCGCAAATCAATGAACATTTTATCAATTGAGTAGGGCTCAACTACGGGAGAAAGCGACTCCAGAACAGCCATAACCCGTTGGCTCATGCTGTGGTACAGTGCATAATTGCTGGAAAATACATGTATTTTCTTCTCCAGGTGCATTTGTCTGACCTGAAACCAGGGCTGCCCCATTCTGATGCCAAGAGCTTTTGCCTCCGGGCTGCGCGCGATCACACAGCCATCGTTATTGCTGAGTACGATGACCGGTTCGTTGCGAAGGTCCGGGCGGAAAACTTTTTCACATGAGGCGTAGAAACTGTTGATATCAGCCAGTGCAAACATCAGCGTAACTCCCGCGTCCTGTGTATCACATGAGTGACAACACCAAAAATACAGATGTTTTCCGGATACAGTGTGCGGAACTCCGGGCTGTCTGAAACCGGCTCCAGTGCCGGGCGTGGGCGCAACAGCAGTCGTTTGACGGCGAACACCCCGTCGATCTCAACGATAACGATGTCCCCATGTTGTGGTTTTTCGGCCCTGTCCACTACTAGCAGATCACCATTCTGCACACCAGCCTGGTTCATCGATTCACCGCTGGCGCGCAGAAAGAAGGTGGCTGCAGGTCTGCTGATGCAATAGCTGTTCAGATCCAGTTCCTGCTCAGCATAATCAGTGGCAGGAGAAGGAAAACCGGCCTGGCAACGATCGGCAAACAACGGTCGCACTTAACTGTCATCGCCTGAAGGGGAAGCCGGACGGTGATAAACGGTACTCATGCTGCAGGCAGCCAGGTGTCGTCCTGCCAGATTTCTTCCAGCAGAGACAGGATACGTTCTTTATCCTTGTCGTTGCGGGCTCCTGTGACAGATACAGACGGGGCGCTGCTCTGGTCTATACGCAGCCAGATTTCCGGGTAGTGTGGTTTCAGACGTTGTTCGATTTCATTCTGTAGCGCCTGAAGTGTGCCTGATTTGAGGTTTTTTGTGCTCTGGCGGTCGAAAAGAATTTCAATGCGGATCATGTTCTCATCTCCCTTTTCTTTTTCTGTATTTATATACAGTATTCTAATAACTGAATCCGCACACAGTCAAATGTCATTATTGTGACTAAAAAACGCTCAATTCTCTGAGTGTGTGGCTGTATGCCTGCTGTGGACTGCTGTGTCCAGCTTATCCACAGCATTTTGCGCACGGTTCTGTGGACAAAATACCTGGTTACCCAGGCCGTGCCGGCACGTTAACCGTGCTGCATCCGATGCAAGTGTGTCGCTGTCGCCGGCCTCCTCACCCGGTCACGTTTCGTCGTTCCTCCTCCACGCGCTGCGGCTTCGGGGCCGCACCTGCATTCGTATGCGGTCGCCCGGTTACAGGTGCGGCACGGCCTGATGGAGGCCGCATGTGAGAGGAGAATTCCCATGCCAAACTGGTGCTCAAATCGTATGCATTTTTCTGGTGAACCGGCAAAGATTGCTGAGATTAAACGACTGGCCAGCGGTGCAGTCACACCGTTTTATCGCCGCGCCACAAATGAAGGTATTCAGCTGTTTCTGGCCGGAAGTGCCGGACTTCTGCAGACCACTGAAGATGTGCGGTTTGAACCATGCCCCGGACTGACGGCTGCCGGGCGTGGCGTTGTATCGCCGGAGAATATCGCGTTTACCCGCTGGCTGACATACCTGCAGGACGGTGTACTGCTGGATGAGCAAAACTGCCTGATGCTGCATGAACTCTGGCTGCAGAGCGGTACTGGCCAGCGTCGCTGGGAAGGATTACCGGATGAGGTCAGAGAAACCATCACCGTGCATTTCACCGCCAAAAGAGGTGACTGGTGTGGCTTCTGGAGTAACGAGGATGTATCGGTGTGGTGGAACCGTCTGTGTGACAATGTACTGCCGGAAAAAACCATGCCGTTTGACCTGCTGACGGTTCTGCCCACCCGCCTGGATGTTGAAGTGAATGGCTTTAACGGTGGTGTTCTGAACGGTGTTCCTTCTGCGTATCACTGGTATACGGAACAGTATGGCGTGAAGTGGCCTGTGGGGTATGAGGTGAATATCAGCAGTCAGGGAGACAACTTCATTCAGGTGGATTTCGACACGCCGTGGTGTCAGCCGGAAAGCGACGTTGTTGCAGAATTAAGCCGCCGTTTCGGCTGCACGCTGGAGCACTGGTACGCCGAACAGGGCTGCAATTTCTGTGGCTGGCAGTTGTATGAGCGCGGAGAGCTTGTTGATGTGCTGTGGGGGGAACTGGAATGGTCTTCCCCGACAGATGACGATGAGCTGCCGGAAGTCACCGGACCTGCGTGGATAGTCGACAAGGTGGCGCATTATGGCGGATGAAGTATGACGGAGACGGGCGGGCAACCGCCCGTTTCTTTTCCGGTAAAGGATGTCGCCGGGCTCCTCTTTTTACTGCGCCGGCTGACGCGGCGCGGCATAAACGCTGCCTGTGGTCAGTGTCCCGCGTCCGGCGGGCACGGGACGGGCGCTTTTACCGCTCCCGGCTGGCGTCGGTGACAGTGTACGCCAGCCCGTCGCCCTTTTCTGATGAACGCCCTTCAAGCCGCTTTCGCGAATGAAAGGGACATCTTATTCGGTCTTTACGCTGGGGAGTTACTTTGGAAGACTGCGTCAACACGATGATAAGCGTACAAAGCCATTGTTAAGGGATCCTCTATGACTGTTGTTACTGTCGGTATTGATTTAGCTAAAAATGTGTTCGCTGTGCATGGCGTTAATGCTGCAGGAAAAGCTGTTTTAGTTAAGCCTCTTGTGCGTCGGGCTAAATTGCTTGAATTGATTGCAACACTTCCAGCATGTCTGATTGGAATTGAAGCATGTACAGGTGCACATTTCTGGGCAAGAGAGTTCCAGAAAATGGGGCATACAGTTCGAATTATGGCGCCGCAACTGGTTTCTCCATACCGTATGGGTGGCCGTCATGGGAAAAATGATGCTGCAGATGCCGCTGCCATTTGTGAAGCTGTTACCCGTCCTAATATGCGGTTTGTTCCCATAAAATCAGTTGAGCAGCAAGGGCAGTTATTTGTACACAGAGCTCATCAGGGATATGTCAGTGAGAGAACAGCATTGATTAATCGCATCCGGGGATTGCTCAGTGAGTTAGGTATTGTTCTCCCGCAGGCGTTTAAAGCGTTTTTATCCGGGGTGGCTCAGGTCCTTGAGGATTTGCCCGGTTACTGTAATCAGGTTATTGGTGATCTTCTTAATGAGCTTTATCACATAGAAGAAAAGATTAAAAACAGTGAAAAACTCATTCAGCAACTTGCCAGAGATAACTCAGCAGCACAACTACTAATGCAATTCAGGGGGATAGGCCCGATGACTGCAACAGCAATCGTTGCCAGCATAGGTAATGGTCATGATTTCAAGAACGGACGTCAGTTTAGTGCCTGGCTGGGGCTAACACCAAGACAACAAAGTTCCGGGGGGAAAGCACGGTTAGGGAGAATAACTAAAGCCGGCGACAGCTATCTCAGAACACTTCTTGTTTTGGGGGCGAGATCTGTATTGTTGGGAGCAGCTAAAAATGATGATCCGGTCAGTCGATGGGCCCTGCAGTTAAAAGAAAGGCGAGGATATGGACGAGCGCTTGTTGCGATAGCAGCAAAAAATGCACGTATGTGCTGGGCAATGTTGCACCTGAGAGATGAATTCAGATTTCCTGCCTAGTCTACTGATTATTAATGAGTTTATGAAATTGATTTCTTTCCTTGCATGACGACTGCACGATGATGATTTAAAAGGTTTGGACCTGCGCCATGGTTTACTCGAGATATGCAAGAGGCTGCCATGTTTATGTGGATATCTGTTTCGCGGATGGAGTCTATGGCGTGCGTCTTTCGTCAGGGTTCGTTGCTAACAACAGCACGTTAATAACCGTTTATAGGCTCGCTGTCCGTAACCTTTTACTCTGACTGTGCAAGTTGTGTGCAGAAATCAATCTCATGATAGATAAAAGAATTATTCCACTGTTGCACCTGGAGTGTTCGGTGCTCGCTTTGCTGCGCTCCGCCTCAATCCAGTTGCAACAGCGTTTAATTAAAAGCATTAAGGCTTGTGTCATTGCGTACTTGAGCTATGCAGGAGATTTTTATTGGTTCTCTGTTTCGCGGATGAAGTCTCTGACATGAGCCTTTCTCTCATAAAAATCGTTCTATTTCATATTGATACATTAATTTCATCATCATCGTTGACTCTACAACAGATGTCCTTATAGGCATATCCTCGCCGTCAGAAAGACGACGGCTGCGGTATTCCACGGTCGGCCTGACCCGTTACCGGACGCGGTGAACAGCCCACAGGCAGCGGGGAACGGACGCCACAGGGGCGCCCTCCCGGTGCCCTCTGTAAGAGAAGGAGTGCTGTTATGTCCCGTTTTGTCCTCGGTAACTGCATCGATGTTATGGCGCGTATCCCTGATAACGCCATTGATTTCATGTCGGGTAGCAGCTGCACATTACTGTGCAGCCGCCCCCTAAGAACCGTACGTGCCAGTTTCCCGGCATACGGCTCAAGCCTTTCAATAACTCCACATTAGAGCCGGCTTCATAACAGATATTCCCTGATGTTTTGCAGTGTGATGACATGCCGGATGTAACATGGCCAGATTACCTATGTTATCCAGTCCCCCTTCGGATTTCGGCACAATGTGTCGAAGTTGCCAGCCTGTTGTGGCGTTCACTGGCAGATGGCAGACGGGGCACTGGCCTCCCTGTCGGAGCCACAGATTTCTTAGGCGAGAGTAACCCTGTATGGATTCCAGCATCGTAGCTTTTAGCCGTGCTTCAAAGTACGATTCGTAGCTGGGATCAAAAGGGTTAGCAGTGCTTTTTATTTGTCTGTGTCTTTTGACTGGCATATCCGAGATTTCATATAGCGCCAGTAACTCACGTTTGCCTGATGGCAGGATCTTCCCTGTTTCTGTGCCGAATACCCAGTGTCGGAAGTTAACTGAACGAAAGTATTTCTTTCTTATCCAGCCTGTACCTTTCTTTGGGTGTCGTCGACATGCCCAGCGCCATAGTGCTTTCCATATTTCATGACTGACTTTCTGAAAGATCTTTTTTGAAACAACATGACGATAGTATCTGGCCCAGCCTTTGAGGACTGGGTTGAGATGCCATATCAGTGTGCTCTGGCTGACTGTCGGATTGTCTTTTATCGTCTGGCGGACCCTTTTCAGGAATTCCTTTACCTTTTGGGGTGAAGGTTTAATCAACAGTTTCCCGTTATATTTACGGATGTTCATACCCAGAAAGTCGAATCCATCACTGATGTGTGTGATTCGTGTCTTTTCTGGTGAGAGGGTAAGCCCTCTTTCTGCCAGAAAGTTTTCTAACAAGGGAAGAACCTTTTCTGACAGCGTGTCGTGGCTTATCCCCGTGATCACAAAATCATCCGCATAACGGATTATGTTGATCTTTTCTGGATTCAGTCCGCCTCGATAGAAGGTTTTCTTCAACAGAGGCTGCAGACCATCCAGAACCATGTTTGCCAGCGTTGGAGATATTATTCCGCCCTGTGGAGTTCCTGCACTGGTTGGGTATAATTTCCCCAAATCAATATATCCGGCTTTCAACCATCGTTTCAGGATCGCCGTATCCGTTGGAATATTGGCGATTAGCCATTCATGTGAAATCTCATCAAAACAACTGCGAATGTCGGCTTCCAGAATCCATTGTGCCCGATCAGCCCTGTGCAACGTTGTGAAACATTGCTCAATGGCATCGGCTGTTGAGCGACAGGGCCTGAACCCAAACGAATTTGGGTCAGCCGTTGTTTCTGCAACAGGTTCCAGCGCCATCAGATAGAGTGCCTGCATGGCTCTGTCTTTCATTGTCGGGATCCCCAATGGTCGCTTTTTGCCGTTAGATTTTGGGATATATATACGCCGTAGCGGAAGAGGTTTGTAACCCCTTCTTTTCAGTGTGTATATAGCCTTCATCTTGCTGCCGGGTTTTGACCATGTTTTTCCATCAACACCCGGCGTTCTCTTCCCTCTGTTATCTGTCACTCGTTTAACTGCCATTGCTCTGGCGCTGAACGAGTGGGTGAGTAGCCATTGCAAGGCTTTTACCTTGCCCGCTTTCTCCTCCTGTATTGCCTTCACGATACGCGCCTGCAGCCTTCTGACCTCGCGACGGCACCCGGCCCAGTTGATATTGTGCCAGTGAGTCACGATGTCGGTGGGTGCACCCGCGTTTATGTTTTTCGCAGTCATCTGCTTACCCTCCTTCAAAGGTATTCAGTAAGCGTAAACTGACCGCCGTATGTAGCCATCAGACGAGAATTGGTAACTTAGACGCCCATCTGATATAGACGGACATCTAAGTATGGAATTACAGGACTGGCGAAAAGAACCTCGTAAAAACTATTCGAATGAATTCAAACTTCGTATGGTGGAACTGGCATCACAACCTGGAGCTTGTGTTGCACAGATTGCACGTGAAAATGGCGTCAATGATAATGTTATTTTCAAATGGCTCAGGCTCTGGCAGAACGAAGGGCGTGTTTCGCGGCGTCTTCCGGTAACGACCTCTTCTGACACTGGCGTTGAATTATTACCTGTAGAAATAACGCCGGATGAGCAGAAAGAACCTGTGGCGGCCATTGCGCCGTCTTTATCCACTTCCACTCAGACCAGAGTCAGTGCCAGTTCCTGCAAGGTGGAATTCCGTCACGGTAACATGACGCTGGAAAATCCATCGCCAGAGCTGCTCACGGTGTTGATCCGTGAACTGACCGGGAGGGGAAGATGATCTCACTCCCATCAGGTACCCGTATCTGGCTCGTTGCCGGCGTTACCGATATGCGTAAATCCTTCAACGGACTGGGAGAACAGGTACAACATGTGCTGAATGATAATCCCTTCTCCGGTCACCTGTTTATCTTCCGTGGCCGACGGGGTGACACCGTTAAAATTCTTTGGGCTGATGCTGATGGTCTGTGCCTGTTCACCAAACGCCTGGAGGAAGGCCAGTTTATCTGGCCTGCGGTACGTGACGGCAAGGTATCCATTACCCGCTCGCAACTGGCAATGCTCCTCGATAAGCTGGACTGGCGTCAGCCAAAAACATCCCGCCTTAACGCACTGACAATGTTGTAAAAAACGCCTGGCCGCATTATAAAAACGGCCATGAGTCAGAAATACCTCATTCGCATTGCAGAACTGGAAAGCCAGCTCCGTCAGAAAGACCAGCAACTGAGTCTGGTTGAAGAGACGGAGGCCTTCCTGCGCTCTGCACTGGCACGTGCCGAAGAAAAGATCGAAGAAGATGAACGGGAAATAGAACATCTGCGGGCTCAGATAGAAAAACTGCGCCGGATGCTGTTCGGTACCCGTTCTGAAAAACTGCGTCGTGAAGTTGAACTGGCTGAGGCTCTGCTGAAACAACGTGAACAGGACAGCGATCGTTACAGTGGGCGGGAAGACGATCCTCAGGTTCCCCGCCAGTTGCGACAGTCGCGCCATCGTCGTCCGTTACCGGCACACCTTCCCCGTGAAATACACCGCCTGGAGCCAGAAGAAAGCTGTTGCCCGGAGTGTGGCGGTGAGCTGGATTATCTGGGGGAAGTCAGCGCTGAACAGCTGGAACTGGTGAGCAGTGCCCTGAAAGTGATCCGCACAGAACGGGTAAAAAAAGCCTGTACAAAATGTGACTGTATTGTTGAAGCACCGGCGCCGTCCCGCCCGATAGAGCGTGGTATCGCGGGCCCCGGATTACTTGCCCGCGTGTTAACGGGAAAATACTGCGAACATCTGCCACTGTATCGTCAGAGTGAAATCTTTGCCCGCCAGGGTGTCGAACTGAGCCGGGCCTTACTCTCCAACTGGGTTGACGCGTGCTGCCAGTTAATGACACCGGTGAATGATGCCCTGTACCGTTATGTAATGAATACCCGCAAGGTTCACACTGATGACACACCGGTAAAGGTACTGGCACCGGGTCAGAAAAAGGCGAAAACAGGGCGTATCTGGACGTATGTCCGGGATGATCGCAATGTGGGTTCGTCATCTCCTCCAGCGGTCTGGTTCGCGTACTCGCCGAACCGGCAGGGAAAACACCCGGAGCAACACCTTCGCCCCTTCCGGGGTATCCTGCAGGCGGATGCGTTCACAGGTTACGACAGGTTGTTCAGTGCAGAACGTGAAGGTGGTGCACTGACAGAAGTTGCGTGCTGGGCCCATGCCCGGCGAAAAATCCACGATGTATACATCAGCAGCAAAAGTGCGACGGCAGAAGAAGCCCTGAAGCGAATCAGTGAACTGTACGCCATCGAGGATGAAATACGGGGATTACCAGAGTCAGAGCGTCTTGCAGCCAGGCAGCAGCGAAGCAAAGCGTTACTGACGTCGCTGCATGAATGGATGGTGGAGAAGAATGGCACGCTGTCGAAAAAATCCAGACTGGGCGAAGCGTTCAGCTATGTACTGAATCAGTGGGACGCCCTCTGTTATTACAGTGATGATGGTTTGGCAGAAGCGGACAATAACACAGCGGAAAGAGCGCTTCGTGCAGTCTGTCTCGGAAAGAAAAATTACGTGTTCTTCGGTAGCGATCACGGCGGCGAGCGTGGAGCACTGCTGTACGGGCTGATCGGCACCTGCCGTCTGAACGGTATCGATCCGGAAGCGTATCTGCGCCATATTCTGAGCGTACTGCCGGAATGGCCCTCCAACCGTGTTGACGAACTCCTGCCATGGAACGTAGTACTCACCAATAAATAAGCGTCAATACGGTGCTCCGTTGACGCTTACTCCCTAAAAGAGTATTTTTACCACCTGTGCTGTACTGCCGGGGTACCAGACCGGTTGAAGCAGCAAACTCCCGACTGCAGCTATATTGTTTACCGTCTCCCAGCTGTGATGACAGTACGCTGGCGGTTATCGGACCAATACCGGGTATTGTCTGAAGACGTTGTCCTGTCTCATCACGACTCAGTTCCTGCTCCAGTGCGATTTCAAGCTCGGTGCTCTGTCCGACAAGATAAATATAATGGGCATGTAAGCGCATCAGTAACTGCGCCAGATAGGGAGGAAGTTCGTTCTCTGCAAGTACTGTTGAAAGTCGTTTTACTACTGCGACTCCTGTCGGCATACTGATGCCAAATTCCAGCAAAAAAGCATGCATCTGATTGGTCGTTTTGACTTTATCACTGACCAATGATTCCCTGACCCGGTGAAGCGCCCGCATAGCCTGCTGAGCTTCTGTTCGTGGTTGCACAAATCGCATGGAGGGACGAGATGCCGCTTCGCATATGGCTTCTGCATCGACAAAATCGTTCTTGTTGCTCTTAACAAAAGGGTGAACGAACTGCGGAGAAATCAATTTTGCTTCATGACCTAAATCAGCAATCCGGCGAGCCATAAAATGAGCTCCGGCGCAGGCTTCCATCACAACGGTAGACGAGGCACAGCCTGCCAGAAACTCAATAAGTTTGGTACGGGTAAACTTTTTTACGCAGCAATACCTTGCCTGACTTATCTTGGCAGTGAATGTGAAAGGAATGCTTGCCAAGATCTATACCAATAAGCGTAATGTTTTGCATGATGGTCTTCTTCATGAAAGAAAAACACTCAACTAGGGTACAGCTCACAGGGTGGTGGGGACCATCTCATTAACCATGGAAGTTGAGAGCCTCAAAGAAGCGGTGGAGTACGCGCAATCGCGAAAATGGATAGCGCATGTGCCCTTGTTACCTTCGGACAAGGAATAGCCCCGGTAAGCCGTGTTCTGGGCGTGTCGCGTGCGCAGTTAACATTACGGATGAAGGCCTATGATAACAAGCCAGATAAACGGCGTCAGAGGCACGATGAGGCTGCGGATGCAGAAGTCTTATCGCGCATCCTGGATATCATTGGCGATATGCCAGCATAGGGGTATCGCCGTGTCTGGGCGATACTCAGGCGGCAGTCCCGAAATGAAGGACTACCATTCGTGAATGCAAAGCGTGTTTACCGGATAATGAGCGAAAATAGACTGTTGTTACATGACAAACCATCACGACGGCAGCGGGAACATAAAGGCCGAATATCGGTGAAGGAAAGCGACCAGCGTTGGTGTTCCGATGGCTTTGAGTTCGGTTGCGATGATGGAGAAAAACTGCGTGTTACGTTCGTCCTGGACTGTTGCGATCGTGAAGCCATAGACTGGGCCGCAAGCACGGGAGGTTACGATAAAGCGACAGTGCAGGATGTGATGTTAGGAACGATAGAAAAACGCTTTGGCGATAAAGTACCGGAACAGTCCATCCAGTAGCTGACAGATACGCTGTTCAGCGTACAGAGCGCATGAAACAGGGCAGTTCGCCAGAGAGCTGAATCTGAAGCCCTGCACAACGGCAATCAGCAGCCCTCAGAGTAATGGAATGGCTGAAAGGTTCGTGAAAACGATGAAGGAAGACTACATCGCGTTCATGCCGAAACCGAATGTAAGAACGGCATTGCATAATCTTGCAGTGGCGATCGAACATTACAATGAAAACCATCCGCACAGTGCGTTGGGTTATCGCTCTCCGCGAGAATATCGACGTCAGCGGGTAACGTTAACTTAAGATACAATCCCTGTCTGGAGATAAGGAGGCAAGAACAATATCAGTAATATTTTACACAAAAAACAAATTGCAAATAATTAAAAAAACATTGGCAATACAAAGTTATCTGTTGTGTGTTTTTTTTGTTATTTAATGCATAACTCGGCAGGTTGATTTATTTCTCAATTATTGTTTTAATATTAGTAATACCCCTAAGTCATTAATATAAAACAGAACACAAGTGTTTTTATGTTGCAACTACCAACGTTTATTATTTGGGGAGGCAGTGATTGTGATAAATATCACAATCACTGTTGCATTTAGTGTTGACAAATTACAAACAACATAAATATTGTTCATTTCAGGCTACAAATGTTGCTAATGTGGCCTTCCTTGGATGGTTATTCCGGAGTTATTTACAATGAATAAAATATATTCTCTAAAATATTGTCATATTACCAATACCATAAAAGTGGTTTCAGAACTGGCACGAAGAGTATGTAAGGGAAGTACTCGCAGAGGCAGGAGACTCTCTGCTATTTCCTCTTTGACACTGGCTGCATTATTTCCTCCTATTAGTATAGCATCAGTAGTCAGTGGAAACATTCCCTATCAGACATATCGCGACTTTGCGGAAAATAAAGGGGAGTTTCAGGCAGGAAACATGAGTATTATAATAAAAGACAAAAATGGCAACATATCCGGAATATTGAGTTCAGTTTCAATGCCTGACTTCAGTGCTACTGATACGAGTGGTATTGCCACGCTTGTCAACCCTCAATATCTCTCTGGTGTCAGGCACAATGGTGGATATACAGGGGTCAGGTTTGGAAATGGTGAAAATCTCTATAAACTGGTCAGCAGAAACAATGCATCTGATATGGATATTCATACCCCACGACTGGATAAGCTGGTTACGGAAGTGGCACCTATAGATGCGGCGACTACTGATGCTTCATTCAACAAAAGCAACCAGTATGCTGCCTTCTACCGCTTGGGTTCTGGCTCTCAGATGATAAAAGATACTAACGGAAAAAACATAAGTGTCAGCGGAGCCTATCAATATTTGACAGGAGGAACTGTTTCCGGTCTCAGCTATTATGGCTGGTTTGGCGGGTCCCTTATGGCCACCACTGCAGACCTTGCCTCTGCTCAGGGACTTCTTCCGACGCATACTCTGGGAGGAGATAGTGGCTCCCCATTATATGCATATGATAAATTGCAGGGTAAATGGGTATTGATAGCTAATCTGTCTTCTGGTTCAGGAAAAAATGCTTTATGGTCTGTGGTTTCAGCCAGCAAAATTCAGAATATAATGGACTCTTATTTTGATGGTCTGGTGAGTTACGACAGCGCTTCTCATGAGAACATTATCTGGTCGTTTGATGCTAAAGAAGGCGTAGGAAGTCTGTCTCAGGGAAATCATTCCCATACAATGCACGGGCAAAAAGGCTCTGACCTGAATGCAGGTAAAGACCTTTCATTCAGCGGGCATGGCGGCGTTATAGATATCCGGAATAGTGTGGCTCAGGGCGCCGGCTCCCTGACATTCCATGATGACTACACTGTAACCACCTCAAACGGAAGTACCTGGACCGGCGCCGGTATTATTGTGGATAAGGATGCCTCCGTAAACTGGCAGGTTAATGGTGTAAAAGGCGACAATCTGCATAAAATCGGCGAGGGAACCCTGGTTGTACAGGGGACCGGTGTTAATGAGGGCGGCCTGAAAGTCGGGGATGGTACCGTTGTCCTGAATCAGCAGGCAGACAGCTCAGGACAGGTTCAGGCATTCAGTAGTGTGAATATTGCCAGTGGCCGCCCGACAGTCGTGTTGGCAGATAACCGGCAGGTTAATCCGGACAATATTTCCTGGGGATACCGGGGCGGTGTTCTGGATGTTAACGGTAATGACCTGACATTTCATAAACTGAATGCGGCTGATTACGGCGCCGTGCTGGGTAACAGCAGTGATAAAATGGCCAGTATCACGCTGGATTATCAGATGCATCCGGCAGACGTGAAAATTAACGAATGGTCATCATCCAAAAAAGGTACTGCAGGGGCATTATATGTTTATAACAACCCTTACACACATACCGTCGATTATTTTATCCTGAAGACAAACGACTATGGCTGGTTCCCGACCGGACAGGTCAGTAATGAACACTGGGAATATATCGGTCATGACCAGAGCAGCGCACAGACGTTGCTTGCAGACAGAACTAACAGCAAAGGATATCTGTATCACGGCAGGTTGCTGGGAAATATTAATGTTTCAAATAAAGTACTCCCGGATACAACAGGAGCGCTGGTTCTGGATGGTTCTGCAAACATTCGGGGCTCTTTCAGCCAGGAAAATGGCCGTCTGACCATTCAGGGACACCCGGTTATCCATGCATCAACCTCTCAGAGTGTTGCAAATACAGTCGCGTCCCAGGGCGACAATTCCGTTCTGACACAGCCCACCTCATTCACTCAGGATGACTGGGAGAACAGAACGTTCAGTTTTGGTTCACTGGTATTAAAGGATACGGACTTTGGTCTGGGACGCAATGCCACACTGAACACACACATCCTGGCTGATAACTCCAGTGTCACGCTGGGCGACAGTCGGGTATTTATCGACAAAAACGACGGTAAGGGAACAGCCTTCACCCTGGAAGAAGGAACATCTGTTGCCGTTAAAGATAGCGATAAAAGTGTTTTCAACGGCACCGTCAGCCTGGACAACAAGTCAGTACTGAATATTAATGAGAAATTCAGCGGCGGAATACAGGCTAATCACAGTACGGTAAATATTTCCTCTGCTGATGCCGTGCTGGAAAACTCAACACTGACCGATACCGCGCTGAACCTGAACAAAGGTGCACGGGCACTGCTCAGCCAGAGCTTTATTTCTGACGGTCCTGTGAATATTTCAGATGCCACTCTGAGTCTGAACAGTCATCCTGGTGAAATATCCCACACACTTTTACCCGTTTACAGTAGTGCGGGGTCATGGAACCTGAAGGGCGATAATGCCCGCCTGAACGTGGGGCCTTTCAGTATGCTGTCAGGTAATATCACCGTTCAGGATAAAGGCTCCGTCACCATCGGAGGCGAAGGAGAGCTGAGTCCTGAACTGACGTTACAGGATAAAATGTTTTACAGTCTGTTCAACGACTACCGGAACACCTGGGACGGGAGTCTGCACGCACCTGATGCCAGTGTCAGCATGGCAGACACCCGGTGGTCAATGAACGGAGACTCCACGGCAGGACACCTGAAACTTAACCGGACGATAATCGGTTTTAACGGAGGAACGTCGCCGTTTACGACACTGACGACGGATAATCTGGATGCGGTTCAGTCTGCATTTGTTATGCGTACTGACCTTAATAAGGCAGATAATCTGGTGATAAACAAATCTGCGACGGGTCATGACAACAGCATCTGGGTTAACTTCCTGAAAAAACCGTCCGATAAGGACACGCTTGATATCCCACTGGTCAGCGCACCAGAAACGGCAGCTGATAATCTGTTCAGGGCATCAACACGGGTTGTGGGATTCAGTAATGTCACCCCAACCCTCAGTGTCAGAAAAGGTGACGGGAAAAAAGAGTGGGTCCTCGATGGTTATCAGGTTGCACGCAATGACGGTCAGAGCAAGGCTGCTGCCACCTTCATGCATATCAGCTATAACAACTTTATCACTGAAGTTAACAACCTGAACAAACGCATGGGGGATTTGCGGGACATCAACGGCGAAGCCGGTACCTGGGTTCGCCTGCTGAATGGTTCCGGCTCTGCCGATGGCGGTTTCAGTGACCACTACACCCTGCTGCAGATGGGGGCAGACCGTAAACATGAGCTGGGGAGTATGGATCTGTTTACCGGTGTGATGGCCACCTACACTGATACTGATGCGTCAGCGGGTCTGTACAGTGGTAAAACAAAATCATGGGGCGGTGGACTCTATGCCAGTGGCCTGTTCCCGTCCGGGGCCTACTTTGATTTGATTGCCAAGTATATTCACAATGAAAACAAATATGATCTGAACTTTGCAGGTGCGGGTAAGCAGAACTTCCGTACACATTCGCTGTATGCAGGTGCAGAGGTCGGATACCGTTATCATCTGACAGACACGACGTTTGTGGAGCCCCAGGCTGAACTTGTCTGGGGAAGAGTGCAGGGCCAGACATTTAACTGGAACGACAGTGGAATGGATGTTTCAATGCGTCGCGACGGTGTCAATCCTCTGGTGGGAAGAACGGGGGTTGTCTCCGGAAAAACCTTCAGTGGTAAGGACTGGAGTCTGACAGCCCGGGCAGGCCTGCATTATGAATTCGATCTGACGGACAGTGCTGACGTTCATCTGAAGGATGCGGCCGGAGAACACCTGATTAATGGCCGAAAAGATGGTCGTATGCTGTATGGTGTGGGGGTAAATGCCCGGTTTGGCGACAATATTCGTCTTGGTCTGGAAACTGAACGCTCTGCGTTTGGTAAATACAACACAGATAATGCGATAAACGCCAATATTCGTTATTCGTTCTGAAACTAACAGATATGGGGACGGCCATATGCCGTCCCCCGGACTGATGACGAATTCATGTTTTTTGCACGAGTGATCTTACCACTGCAATAGTGGACACGCAGCTAAGAGAGTAAACTTTCAGTCAGAGGTGTGAACCGCCCCGGTTTTCCTGGAGACTAAACGACCTGAGAAGGAGGTAAACAGGATGACTAAAAATACTCGTTTTCCCCCGAAGTCCGTCAACGGGCGCCCCGTATGGTGCTAGAAAATCAGGGCGAATATGACTCACAATGAGCAGCAATTTGTTCCATTGCCACAAAGACTGGCTGTACGCCGGAGGCTCTGCGTGTCTGGGTTCGACAGCATGAGCGGGATACCGGGTGCGGTGATGGTGGGCTCACCACTGCTGTACGTCAGCGCCTGAAAGAGCTGGAGCGTGATAACGATATCCTTCGTCAGGCTTCCGCTTATTTTGCGAAGGCGGAATTCAACCGCCTCAGGAAAAAATGATGCCACTGCTGGATAAGCTGCGTGAGCAGTACGGGATCGGAGCGGTATGCAGTGAACTGGCGCTGACATACTGGCTTTACGCAGTGTGCATAAAAAAATCAGGAAACGAGTGAGCGTTTCCTGATTCTTACACAGCCACTGGATCGGTCAACTGATCCTTAACTGATCGGCATTATCCGTAAGCGGCTCGCCAGAACCGTATTGATATTTACTGAGAGCTCAGATCAACTTTCCAGGGCAACAGATCGCGTACCCGGTTTGCCGGCCAGTCCAGGATATGCTCAATGACGTAACGCAGCCATTTTTCTGGCTCCACATTGTTCAGGCGGCATGTGCCGATCAGCGAGTACAACACCGCCGCATGTTCGCCACCGCTGTCGGAACCAGCGAACAGCCAGTTTTTCCGGCCTACGGCCACTCCCCGTAAAGCGTTCTCTGCGATGTTGTTGTCGATTTCCACCTGGCCATTACTGCAGTACACGTTCAGGCCCTCCCACTGTTTCAGCAGGTATGCGAACGCTTTTGCCGTATCTGAGTGACGCGACAGTGTTTTCATCTGGGTCTGTATCCAGTCATACAGTGACTGCATCAGTGGCGCAGCTCTGGCTTTTCTTGCTGCCAGACACTGTTCTGCTGAACATCCCCGGACTTCTGCCTCGATGGCATACAGTTCACCGATACGCAGCAGGGTTTCCGTGGTGATATCGGTTGGCGCTCTTGCATGCACATCGTGGATTTTTCTCCGGGCATGGGCCATACACGCGGCTTCCGTTATTCTGCCGGATTCGTATAACGCCCGGTAGCCACCGAAGCATCGGCCTGAAGCACTCCGCTGTAACCGGACAGGTGATTCTGTGGATGTATGCCTTTCCGGTCCGGGCTGTACGCGAACCAGACCGCCGGGGGCATTTCCGAACCGGCGTTGCGGTCATCACGGACGTAGACCCACAGCCGGGCTGTCCGGGTTTTACCGCTGCCCGGCTCCTGGACCGGGACGGGGATATCATCGGCATGGACTTTACCGGGCATCAGCACATACTGGCGCAGGACGTCATACAGCGGCTCCAGCAGTTCAGCAACGGCACCGGTCCAGCGACCCAGCGTGGCGCGGCTCACCTCCCCCCCTGACGACGGTATATTTCTGACTGGCGGTATAACGGCAGATGGTCTGCATACTTCCCGGTGACGACATGGGCCAGAAGCCCCGCTCCGGCATAGCTGCGTGCAATGGGTTTTGAAGGCACCGGCGCCTGCACGATATGGTCACAACGGCAACAGGCCAGTTTCGGACGTTGTGTTTCGATAACCTTAAAGGCGCTGCTGATAAGCTCCAGTTGCTCTGACACATCACATCCCAGAGAACTGAGTTCGCCACCACAGGCCGGGCAGCATTCCTCTTCCGGCCGGATAACCCGGGTTTCACGGGGAAGTGAGGCCGGTAACGGTTTACGGGCTGAAGACTGGCGCAGGGGAGATGGCAGTACCGGGTCATATTGCTCACCCAGCGTTTCCGCCATTTCTTCCTGAAGTGCGCTGATTCGCTCCTGTGCTTCCTGTATCTGCTGTTCGGTTTTAGCGCGAAGTTTTTCTGAGCTTTTACCGAACTGCATACACTGCAGTTTCGCAACCAGCGCCTTCAGCCGGTTGATTTCGGAAGCATAAGCCGCCACCCGCTGTGAGAGCAGGCGGTTGTATTCAGCCATCTGGCGGATGGTGTCCTGTTGCGTCTGCAACAGTGCCCGCAGGCGGGCGTTCTCATGAGCAAGTGAGGTGTCCATATCCTCACTTTACAACGGGTTATATGCAGATTCCAGCGCGTTCCGTTCGTTTCGGGTGCTTCCAGTTGATACCTTCAAGAAGCATGGATAACTGAGCCGGAGTAAGGTGCACCTTGCCGTCACGGGTGACCGGCCAGACGAAGCGGCCCCGCTCCAGGCGTTTGGTGAAGAGGCACAGTCCGTCGCTGTCAGCCCACAACACTTTTATCTGGTCACCCCGGCGTCCGCGGAAGATGAATAGATGCCCGGAGAACGGGTCATCCTTCAGGACGTTCTGAACTTTTGATGCCAGGCCGTTAAAACCATTTCGCATGTCGGTGATACCGGCAACCAGCCAGATACGCGAACCGGCAGGGAGAGATATCATCAGTGGCTGCTCCCTTTCATTTCACGGATAAGTGTCTGTAATAACGCCGGCGTCAGTTCACCTTTCAGCCTGAGAGTTCCGGCCGGCAGAACCAGCTCACAGCACAGACTGTCTGGCGGTGTATTTATCTGTTCAGGTATCTGCACTGGTGCCGGGATTTTATTATCCGGCTCCGGCGTTAACGTCACGGGAAGTAGCGATGGTTCATGTTCGCCGGGCGGCTGCAGGCCGCCGTTACGCCAGAGATGCCGCCAGTTAAAGAGCAGGTTATCGTTGATTCCGTTCTCACGAGCTATTTGTGCGACACAGGCACCGGGTAAAAGAGTTTGCTGAACAAGTCGCCATTTAAACTCCGGTGAAAATCGGTTCCGGCGGGATTTCTCTGCTTTCACTGGCTGAGCCACAGTCGGGGTTGAAGGATATCGCCCCGGGAAAAGAGCCCGGGCCAGTTGCCCGCAGGAATATTTACCAGAAAGAGGTCAGTCAGTGAATACCTGGTGAAATCGCCTCACCAGAGAAAAAATGGCGGTTTTGCTGACACCAGTCTGCGCAGAAATGCGCGGGTACGACAGTGACTCGTCAAATCTCAGCTGTAGCACACGCAGGATCAATTCCGGATTATCTGCCAGTACCGCCTTTCGTGCATTCATCTTAAATGTCCTTTTACTGTGAAAATGGACATTAGTATCGGAAACAGGAAAGGAAGGCGAAAGACGGTTTAAATGAGACGCTTACCGACAACATGCCTCCCTGCAGTAACGGAAGAAATCCCTTTTTTGATGCAAATACAGCAATACAGGAAAAAACATCTGTTCTGAAAAAGCGGGGTGAACAAAGTTTCCTGAATTAAGATGGTGCATAACATCACGCAACAGCGCCGAATGCGCAAATGACACCCTGAGATATTCCGGTGAAGCAGAGGTATCGACACTGTACATGCCAGCGTAACTCTCCAGATATCGGTGAACAGTATGTTCATCCACGCGAACGTCGGTGATATATGCCGTATGCGGCAGAAAATCATCACGGTCCGAATCATCAATAAGCAGTACATCATCTTCAGAAAGGGGGAGTAATTTCCCTGCCAGATGCAGGGATAACGTCCTGCCGGCCAGTACAACAGAACAGACAAAAATCATGTTCACTCTGGAACAGTGACAGAACATCAGAAAAAGATAACACAAGTACGAAAAACATGACCGTGCCGGCCAGCAACCACTCATCGGATTTCATGAAGGTTATCGTTATATTAAATTAATGTTGTACCCATTATGGGTACGCAAGAAGCACACAGAAAAAAGCAACAAAAAACAGAACTCAGATCAAAACGCAAGTGGTTCCCCCTTCCTGAAAGGGGGTTTTTTGTTTATTGCTGCCTGCGACGCCGGAGGTTTTCGTACCGCTCCCGCAGGACTCGTTCCCCCGTCTCTGCCCGCACCCGGGCATGATATTCCTGCTCCCCGCGTGCATGTAATTCGCGCTGCACCGCCAGTGCATTCACAACGCCAGCCACGCAGAAGATAACAATGAGCAGAAACAGAACTGTCGAAAAAAAACACATATCCGGTACTCCCTGAAAACTCGGTTCCAGTACCGGTATCATGCTGTTTTCACCACGACCAGGCAATTATCCGGTGAAGCGACTGTTTACCAGAATCTGGCGAAGTACACTGTTCAGAAAAAGCGTCTTCCGTGCCCGTGTGGCAGCCACATAGAGCAGGTTGAGTTCATCCCGCTGTTTCTCTTCAAATTCCTGCACATTGTCCGGTCCCGTGCGTATTCCGCTCTATTCGATCACGGATTGGCATCGAAGTTCGATCAGCGATTCGCATCCATTCGATCAACCGGGAACTTAACTTTTTCTACCGCTTTTTAACTCGTTTTTTCGCTGCTTTCCACTGTCGGGGGATTTTTCCTCAGGGACTCTCCCTGAAGGACCACTCTGTGTGAGTTATGTACCAGTCTGTCCAGGATGGCATCTGCTGTTGTTGGGTTCTCCATCAGACCATGCCATTTATCTACCGGGAACTGGCTTACCACTATCGTGCTGCTTTGTCCGTAACGATCCTCTGTGATCTCCAGAAGGTCATTACACTGGGCGTTACTTAACTGTTCCAGCCCCAGATCGTCCAGGATTAGAACCTGTATTTTTTGCAACTGTTTCAGATATTTCAGCCAACTGCCATCAACACGTCCCTGAGCCAACTGTTCCAGTAATCGCCCGGTTCTACAGTACCGGACGCTGTATTTCTGTCGACATGCCTGTTCGCCCAGCGCATTGGCTATCCAGCTCTTACCGCATCCTGTCGGACCGGTTATCAGTAGGTTTTTCCTGTGGATTATGTAGTGGCCGTTCAGCAGTTCCCTCATCTGTTCAGCCCGCAGACCTCTTGAGGCCGGATAACGCAGCCCTTCCGGTGTTGCCTGATATTTCAGGCAGGCATTTTTTCTCAACCGTGCCACACGACTGTTTTCTCTGCTCAGAAGCTCGTCATCAACCAGCAGTGTCAGCCTTTCCTCGAACGACAGTTCGTCGTAAGTCTGAGGCGTTTCCCGTTGCCGTATCAGGCTCCCGGCCATCGCCGGGAGTTTCAGTTGGGTCAGTTTGTTTAACAGATTATCACTCATACGGTTGTTCCTTCTGTCAGTGGTAGTAGCCAGGACCACGCAGGTTTTCATGCTCTGAAGCATATGCCGGATGTTGTTCGCCCTGGCGGGATAACGGAAGCTCAACGTTATCCCGATGATGACGCAGCAGATTGTCGATAAAGCGTCTGTCCGGGGCGTTATAGTGCAGGGCAACGTAACAGGCCTTTTCCAGCCGTTCCGGGCCGTATTTTTTCTGAAGTGCCAGCAGACCCAGGACTGCACGGTAAGCCAGCTCCGGATGGGGTTTGGCTTTCAGCATGGATTCAACCACCCGGCCTGTGGACGGACCTGTACGGTTTCCCTGCTCGATAAGGCGTTCCGGTGTCCATGTCCCATGCCGCCGGTGGCGTTCTGGCATGTGAAGCGGATTGGTTGTGTGTTTATATTCATGTGTGCTGCGCGGATGTTGCGCCACACACTGCCCCTTGTGCCAGAGCTGTACCACCGACTGCCCCACCTTCAGTGACAGACGCTGACCGACCAGTTCGTGTGGAACGGAGTACCAGTGACGGGCATATTCAACGTGGTAGTCAGGGCCAACCTTCACGGCTTTGTATTCCGTGTATTCATAAGGCTCCAGAGGCAGCGGAGAGAGTGCTGGTGCATCCAGCATGCGGAAGCGTTCTGCGCGGGTTTGATTACCGTATCCCTTCATTGGTCGGTTATTCATGTCCGTCAGCAACTCCCGAAGGCGTGCATTCAGCGCCCTGAGCGTGTGGAAGGTTTCATTACGGATGCGGGCAAGAAGCCATCGCTCGACGATGAGGACGCCGTTTTCTGCTTTTGGTTTATCTTTAGGTTTGCGCGGGCGGGCCGGGATAATAACCGTGCCATAGTGCTCAGCCAGCGCCTGATAACTGTCGTTGATGACAGGCTCATAGCGATCGGCTTTTTTCACTGCGCTTCTGAGGTTATCGGGGATGAGCAGCTTCGGTACGCCGCCCAGGAAGGTCAGGCAACGGCTGTGGGCATTTAACCATGACATCATGTCCTGACCTTCGCACGCTTCAACATAGGTATAGTTGGACGCCCCCATTACAGCCACGAAGATTGCCACGCGGCGTATCTCTCTGGTGTCCGGATTAATAACAGGGACCGTAGGACCACAGAAGTCGATAAAGAGCTTTTCGCCAGCACGATGCTCCTGTCGCATGGAGAGGCGTCGCGTTTTTTTCCACTTCCGGTAGCAACGGCAGAAGTGTGAGTATCCCATCGCTTTGTCACCCGCCTGTGCCTTGTATTCCATCCACAACAGTTGGCGCGTCACGCCAGGTTTTCTCATTTCCGTATCGAAGTACAGCATGTCAGGCATAACAAGCTCTGACGCAGAGGTGTCTTTGGGCGGGAAAATGAGTTTCTCCAGCGTGTCATGGGATATATCCGCAGGTAATGGCCATGACAGAGAAGAGGCTTTGAAGCGGGCAAGAACCTCAAAAACGGTTGAGGCGCTGATGTGTAACGTCAGTCCGATACAACGGTTAGTCAGCTTCTTATCGAACTTGAGCTGAAGGATCTTAAAACAAGTTTCCATAGTGCTCCTGGATTTTCTCTTTTTGGACATTGACGTCTCCACTGGTTTAAACACGGCAATGGAGACTGTGGTGAAAAGAGTTAATTCCCGGAGTGACTGGCGAATTCCAATCAATGATCGGAAGTATGCCAAATCGTGATCGATTGTGATGCCAAACTGTGATCGGAGATGGATGCCAAATCATGATCGATTCGAATGCCAAACTGCGATCGATTCAGATGCCATTTTGCAGTCCCGGCTCCCGGATTTTTTCCGTCATCCCCACAGAAAACCACCACAGGTCCAGCAGGCGTGCAATCGGCCAGGCATTCATGCCGTTGATCCAGTATGTTTTCTGCTTCCTCCGGGCCGCGTGAAACGCAGCACCAATCACGCCCATCATCTTCCGGCACAGCACCGCACAGTGAGGTATATTCCTCTCTGGTTTCAGCAACAGACGGTCATCACCGCCAAGCCCACAGACTTTTTTCGTCTCTCCGTCCAGAGCCAGCACAGCATTTGCCACATCTGCTACACAGGGACCGAAACGGAAACTACCGGTGAGCCATAGCCTGTCAGCTTTGGCCAGAGAGGGAGAATTCAGCGCATCCACGGCACCCCGCAAGCGGTAAATCTGTTGATGTTGAGCCCCCACCATCACCAGCGTTCCACGGTGGCGCAGGACCAGGTCGGAGATCACCGGACTGGCGTCCTGAGCTTCATCAAACAGGATTTCATCGTACTTTGCGGATAGATCCGGCTGTGAAAGCTGGTACAGCTTCAGATACAGATCATGAACGACCGGAAAGTCATCACTGCGGTCGCACATTCTGTGCCAGAGACGCACGGCCAGCGGCAGCACCTCAGACAACGTCGTATCCGCACTGTTCATGAAAGCCTGCAGGGTTTCCCTGACGGCCACAGCCAGTGGCCACTGGCGCAGTAAAAGCGCCCCGGCGATATCAGTAATGCCCAGGGAAGGCACGAGACGGTGGGAGTAATGTGTCACGAACGGTGCAAAAGTGGTTCTTCCGCAACCTGGGTGGAAGAAAATGGATGAAACTTTCTGGTGAATAAGGATCTAAGCTGTTTTAAGTTATGGGCAACGCAATGCAGTCTCTTAAGACACTTCTACAGTTACCTTGCGGATGGCGATGCAGTCGACTAATTATTACCTCTGATGGTATAACCCTCCATCTCCGCGGAAAACGCAAAACGGACAATGTCCTGAATGCCTTAAACGCAGCGATTCTGTTCATAGTTGTCGTCGGCGCCGGATACAGCATCTACCCTGCTCAGGGCAGACACTATGGCTTGTATTTTCCGTCCGCCACTGCTACTGCCGTACCCCTGCTTGTTCACGTAAAATTTTTGCCAAATTGCCTCCCCCCTTTGCCGGTTCACACCTGCAGTCTTCACTGGCGTTACAAAATTTACAACACCAACCGGGATTAATAGCCGGAGGTGAAGCTGGAAAACGGGCAGCAACGGCAGTGGGTCTCTGTTACAGTGCAGATACTCTTCTTCGCAGGGTTATCAATACCCCGGAGACGAAACAGTCAGGCACGCCCCATGTCGGTATTGATGACTGAGTGTGGCATTGGGGCCACCGTTACGGTACGTTAATCGTCAATCTTGATACTCACCGTCCCCTCGTCCTGCTTTCCGGTCGCGATCAGCGTACGCTGGCGACCTGGTTCAGCAAATATCCGGAAATACAGGTGGTCTCGCGTGATCGCAGTGGAATCTATGCGACAGCAGCACGTGAAGGTGCTCCTCAGGCCAGACAGGTGGCCGACCGATGGCTCCTGCTAAAAAATATTGGCGATGCGCCTGAACGAATGATGTACAGACATATATCTCTGATACGTCACTGTTACCAGTGAGTTGTCACCAAAGAAATCACCTGAGCCAGAACTGTCTGTGCCTGCGGCATCGCTCCGTCGTTCAGAACGCCTTAAACAGCAACCCCGCCCAAAACGGCATCAGCGTTGGACAGAGGTTATGGCACTGCATAAAAAGGGAGGTAGTTTCAGGGAAATATCCCGTATTACAGGCCTGTCGCGAGTGACAGTCAGTCGCTGGGGGCGTTCAGGAACATTCCCTGAAATGTCAAACCGGCCTCCAGAGCGAGGGCTTCTGGCCCCTAGGAGAGAGTGGTTAAAAGAGTAACGAGAAAGTGGTAATTATAATGTCAGCCGGATATTGCGGGAAATGGTGCCCCGGGGGTTTACAGGCAGTGAAACCATCGTCAGGGATGCTGTTGCCAGATGGCGTAAAGGCTGGATCCCACCGGTGACTACTGCCGCCAGACTTCCTTCAGTGTCCCGGGTAAGCCGCTGGTTGATGCCTTGGAGAATAATCAGGGGTGAAGAAAATTATGCTTCCCGATTTATTAGTCTGTAAGCGTAAACCGACCACCGTATGTAGCCATTAAGCCAGTATTGGTAACGTAGGTGCCCACCTTTTCAAACTAGTGGACGCCTGTTATGGAACAAAAAACATTATCCACAGCCCCCCCCCGCAAATCATTTTCAAATAATTTGAAACTTCAAATGGTTAAACTGGCTTTGCAACCAGGAGCCTCTGTTGCCCGTATTGCCCGGGAACACGATATCAATGATAACCTCCTGTTCAAATGGCTCAGACTCTGGCAGAACGAAGGGCGTGTTTCTCGGCGTCTTCCGGTAACGACCTCTTCTGACACTGGCGTTAAATTATTACCTATAGAAATAACGCCGGATGAGCAGAAAGAACCTGTGGTGGCCATTGAGCCATCTTTATCCACTTCCACTCAGACCAGAGTCAGTGCCAGCTCCTGCAAGATGGAGTTCCGTCACGGTAACATGTATTAGCTCAGACCTGATCTGACAGTTACCGGTTATTTATACAGGTATCTGTCAGATTACATCTGGCTTAAATTTTTCTCGGCCCAGATGCGCTTTCCATCAAGTAACGTTTCCATTGGCGTCCGTCCATTGCACATTTTTCCCTGATGGGTTCGCTCATTATTATAGTGAGCCAGCCATTCATCAAGATCCGACTGTAATGTATCAAGATCGCCGTACAGTTTTTTACGGAACGTTACCTGATAAAATTCGTTCAGGATTGTTTTATGGAACCGCTCGCAGATGCCGTTGGTCTGCGGAGACATCGCCTTTGTTTTCGTGTGTTCTATATCGTTTATTGCCAGATAAAGCTGATAATCATGCTGCTCTACTTTGCTACAGTACTCTGTGCCTCTGTCGGTCAGTATTCTCAGCATCGGCAGGCCCTGAGACGCATAAAACGGCAGTACACGATCATTCAGTAAGTCAGCCGCGGTAATCGGTGTTTTGGTGACGTAAAGCTTACAGGGAGCCACTTTCGAGTACGTATCAACGAACGTCTGCTGATAAATACGCCCGACACCTTTCAGGTTGCCTACATAGAACGTGTCCTGCGAACCCAGATATCCCGGATGAGCCGTTTCGATTTCGCCACAGGCCTCGTCATCACTGGCTTTACGCTCCAGTGCTGCGATCTGGCTGTCAGTTAGCTCAATGCCATCACGGGCTACTTTTTCTTCCAGTGCTTTCAGACGTTTTTTGAAATTCTCAAGGTTATGGCGTAACCAGACAGAACGGACAGCACTGCCGGAGATAAAAACGCCCTGTTTACGCAGCTCGTTGCTGGTCCGGTGCTGACCGTGTGCCGGGAAAGCGACGGCGTAATCAACAACAGCCTGTTCAGTTGCCTCATCGGTACGGTTCTTAAGGTTAGGAGCGCGGCGACTACGATTAATCAGCGCATCCACACCGCCTTCATCGACCAGTTCGCGGTAACGATAAAACGTATCACGCGAAACGCCCATGATTTTACAGGCTTTTGATACGTTGCTGAGTTCTTCAGCCAGATTGAGCAAACCGGCTTTGTGTTTGATAACGGGATTGGTAGTATGAAGCATGAGAGTTACCTCGTGTTTTGTATAAGGATTCGACACCCATATCAAAACCGGTAACTCTCAACCTTTCAAGGCTCAGTGTCAGATCAAGTCGCGACTAATACAACTCATTCGATACACGTAGTAAATACCAGTGGACAAATAGCTTCGGGAACTCCTTCCTTACCAGCGTCGGCTTTCGCTGAGCCTTCCGGTTCGAAAGTCTGTATTTAGACTGCATCCACTTGAGCAGAAGTAACTGCATTGCACTCCACAGCCGATAGCTGAAGTTTCTGGACCAGAACTTTCCGTAGTACTCGACCCAGTCTCTCACTATCGCATTGTATCGCCTCGCAAAATACAGCAAACTCTCAGCTGTTAATTGATGTATACGCTACTTCTTGATTGTTCCTGTTATTTTGCGTATTGCTGCATTTGACGCACCCGGCATACATTTTCGGTACAATTCGCCTTTGAAATTCTTCAGCGTACACACTTTAAAGTCATATCTGAGAAAGGGTAGTGCATCCAATTAGTAGAACATGTGTTTTTCGATAAACGCTCCGATCACTTTTTCGTTGTTCTTGCCTCCTTATCTCCAGACAGGGATTGTATCTTAAGTTAACGTTACCCGCTGACGTCGATATTCTCGCGGAGAGCGATAACCCAACGCACTGTGCGGATGGTTTTCATTGTAATGTTCGATCGCCACTGCAAGATTATGCAATGCCGTTCTTACATTCGGTTTCGGCATGAACGCGATGTAGTCTTCCTTCATCGTTTTCACGAACCTTTCAGCCATTCCATTACTCTGAGGGCTGCTGATTGCCGTTGTGCAGGGCTTCAGATTCAGCTCTCTGGCGAACTGCCCTGTTTCATGCGCTCTGTACGCTGAACAGCGTATCTGTCAGCTACTGGATGGACTGTTCCGGTACTTTATCGCCAAAGCGTTTTTCTATCGTTCCTAACATCACATCCTGCACTGTCGCTTTATCGTAACCTCCCGTGCTTGCGGCCCAGTCTATGGCTTCACGATCGCAACAGTCCAGGACGAACGTAACACGCAGTTTTTCGCCATCAATAAAAGTTGCTTTTAAGGTTCTTTTATGGTCACAGTTAACCTTCATTGTCCCCGTTGCTAGTTAGTTCAGGTTTACCGTCACGGGAAGCCCTCAAAATGACATGATTGATTCCCCGTGACAGTCAGCGCTGTTTCAGCTCACTTACTGTTTCCAAGCCCGTAAATCGGGAGTTAAAGGCCAAATCACTGAAATGGCTTTCTGACCCTTTTAGCATCGGTATGTTGACCACTGACGAATGGGGTAGTTACATCAGAGACTTACCGAAGAAGAAGCCTCTGACTGGTAAGATTTTTACTCAGCGCATTGAGCGCAACAACCTGCCCATGATAACTCGAATCAAATGTCAGGAGCGCAGAACTATCTGTTTCTCGCGCTCTGTAGAACTTCATGAAAAAGTTATAGGTCTATAAATAATTCCTAGGTATATTGATTATTATTACATTTCATAGTCCCTGTTTTAATTCAAGTATATTATCAATCATACCATTTTCAATTGTCACAACTTTATCTGCTAGACTAAATGACTCCTCTTTATGGCTTACAATAATTTTTGTGCACTTGAGCGATGATACCGCCTGACTAATCTGATGTTCAGATTCAGCATCAAGATTACTTGTTGCTTCATCCAGTATTAATAATTGAGGGTTTCTGTGCATAGCCCTTGCCAATAATATCTTTTGCTTCTGCCCGGCTGATAGTACATTATTAGAATCACTTATTGTTGTATGATATCCCATAGGAAGACTTTCTATTACATCATGAATACCAATCATTTTGGTTAACTCTATTACATCTTTTGATGGACTGGAATCATTAAAGGTAATGTTATATATTATCGTCCCATTTAATAATGAGTCCCCTTGCAGAACGGCCCCTGTTATTTTTCTGACATCGATGCAGCTTTTGTTTATACCATTTTCCGTAATGGATATGTGCCCACCAGATATATCAACTAGTCCTAAAATAGCATTCAGCAACGTAGTTTTACCACATCCTGACGCCCCTTTGAGTATAACAGTCTCTCCAGGCATAATTTTAAAATTAATTTTATTTAATATATTGCTTTCTTTATCTGGATGCTTAACTGAAATATTATTAAATTCAATACTTAGAGGCGACGGTACTTTTTTTGATATATCAGCAGTGATTGGTTCATAGTCAGCATCAGAGATATCAGACACTCGAGAAATATGAATGCGGATAATTCCCATCTGCACAAAGAAATCAATTAGACTAATTGCTCTTCTGCTAAACTGCTCAGAGTAGGAGATAAACGCAATAAGCATACCAATCGTAAATGAAGACTTCATTACAAATATCCCACCAAAGTAAAGTATACATATATTTTTCACTGCAGATATTATTCTGTTGGATGAGGAAAAAATAATATTTAATATATCCATCTGTGTTTTAATGTTGACTCCTTCAATTAAGTTGTCAGCATATTTTCCGGACGCCATGTATTCATCAAAGTATAGTTTTATAGTTTGGTTATACTTTATTGCCTCTATTAATGCGCTTTGTTGTTGCGCTTTTATTCTTATTGTGCCAAGATTGAAATACTTCACAGCCCCATAGTATAAGCTTTTCAGTAAGAAATAAATACCTGTAGAGAAGACAACTATAAGCGTCAACTTTAAACTGTATGTTAACATTATAATAAGAGCACCTATAGCCATAAAGAAGTCTAAAAGAGATGTCATTGTTTTTGATATAATTACATTCCTGATATATTCCAGTGAGCTAAATCTTGATAAGATATCCCCGGCGCTTCTGTTAGAAAAATAATTTCTTTTTAAGATCACAAGTCTGTTATAAAAGTTAATCCCCCATTGAGTGTTTATGTTTGCATTAAGCCAGATTATTAACCAGTCACGTGTAGCAACAACTCCCGCATTAATTACATTCAAAAACAAATAAAATGTAATTGCGGTCAGTAATAATTGGTAATCTGAATTAACAATAACATTGTCCAATATTAGTTGAATTATCTGTGGTAATGTTATATTTATAACTTCTGACAGGAGTATAAGAATAAATAAGTATATAAAGTTTTTACGACCAAGAGATATAGCCATAAAAAAATAATACACAACCCTGTTTTCTTTGAAAGCTCTTTTTTTTTCAGATACAATCCTGTCATTGTATACTTCAACTGCGATACCAGTAAAAGAATTATTTAGTTCTTTCAAAGATAAATATCGAATGCCTTTTTCAGGATCATGAATTATTAATTTATTTTTTTTCTTGCCAACCAGCAGGACAAAGTGATTCATATCCCAGTGCAATATTGATGGGATACTTAATGAATTTATCTCATCCAGTTCGAGACGAACTGGTCTCGGATTCATTCCAAGTGTGCGTAAAGCAGACACAATATCATTTACGGACCAGAAACTTTTATTATGATTTGATTTTTTAATTAAATCATTAAATAAATGCTCCTTGTTATAATAATCTGCTAACATTTTTATGCATGTTAATGCACAATCTTTATCCTCATTTTGAAAGTGAAGAGGGAATTTTTTTCTGATGCTAAAATTAAGTTTGCTTATATACATTAAATACTTATCCCAATTTCATTTTTAAATAATGAAGAGTATAACCATTTAAATATAGTTCTTGTCTCTAATGGTATATTAGCTTTGAGTGTCATGTCAGGTATTAATTTTATATTGTTATTGCATTCTATCTTCGCCATGGCTATATATGATGGAGTATTAATTTTTACGTTAAATTTATTATATATATTCTCAATGCTCAACGGTATATTTGATATGTGTTCTATTTTCCCGGTTACTACACCGAAGCGTTGATAAGGATAAGAGTCGATATGCAAAGTTATTTTGCTATTTAATTTTACCCTCCCCACTATATCTGGAGAAATAAATATGATCGCATCATATTTCGAATCGTCAGGTATTATCGAGAGTATATACTCCCCCTCCTTTACCTGAGCGTTTTCTTGCTTATTTATAGATGTTATTGTTCCTTGAACTGGAGATGTTTGCGTATATTCATATTTTTCAGTATTATTATAAGAGTTTATCATATTGTTAATTTCTTTTTCCTTGTTGTTTGATTTTGAATCTTCTATCTTTTCTTCTAAACTGGATTTCTGTATTTTTAAATCTGTTATTTTTTCTTTTTCTTCATGAATGGCTTGCTGCAAAGATGATTGTTGAAGTACGCTCTCCATTAGTTGAGATTGTGCATTATTTTTGTCAATAATAGTCACAATCTTATTTTTATACGCTCTTTCCAGTTTATTATATACTTCTTGATTAACGTTCAAAGATGATGTAATTAGTTTGTTTTGAGCAAGTAATGTTGTTAAATTATTGTTTTTAGATTCAATCTCTGCATTTACTAAATCTAATTGTTTCTTATAAGAGGAAATTTCATCTTCATTGCTTTTATTTATAATATTAGCGCTTTCTCCCAGTAACTTATCATAGCTATCTTCATTATTTATATATTTACTACTGGAATGGCTTGAGTTGACCATAAAAAGAACATCACTCTTATTTATATGCATACCATCAACTACTTTGATGTTCTTGATTATTCCATTTCTGTCGCTACTAATAGAATAGGTTCCTTTGTCTGGATATATAATACCTAATGCATTATATCTCTGAGTGTAATCAGAAACCGAAAGAAACAATCCAACTACGGTTGCGATAAAAAAGAATAACCATATCAAATATTTTACTTTTGTATTTTCAGGTAGATATAAATCCCCAAAAACATCCTTCCTTCTTTCTCTGCAAGTATCCATAAGACTTATTTTACTTCCCATTATCAACGAACTAAGCCATACTGTCTGGCTAATCTATATAACAGCATGCTTTTATGAAAATAATACAATTGCAACTTTGTTTTTTAATGCATTGCCAGTTATAACTCCCGATTATGAATCTCTTTATTATGAGACAAAACTGATAACATACAGCTAATAACCATGCATACATAAGAGAAGAGTTATTTCCAAACCCAATGATTTGGGGTATGCAAACCATCATATAAACTTACAGAATTGATAATAAATTAACAAAAAGAATAATGCAATTCAAACTGGTGTTATGGCCGATTTTATTTTTACACTCTCACAATCTTTATATTCTGAAGAGGGCGGAAACTAATTTTAAGCTTATCAAAAGGATTATTAGTACACCTGTGCTTCTAAAAGTTCTGTTTCAGATTACTTCTCAATCTGGGCTGATGAACTGGCATTCCAGCTTGGAAAAAAAGCTACAACTTCCCAACCACAAGCAAGTGTTAAAGCTCCTATCTAATATGGTACTGTGATTTCTGAAACGAAATCACAGTACCTTTTATAAAATGGCTATATTATTAATATACTTAAAAAGTACTATTTCACCCTAAAACATACTTTCCTTGTGTTACATCGTAATGATAAGCTCCTTCTCGAGTACTATTCTTAATAGACTCCAATGCATTATGTTTAGTTTCTTGATCACTTGAATGAACATTCTTTATATCTTGTTCCATTATATACTCATAGAGTTTATGTGTATCAGGCTCCTTAAGTGCCTCTTGAGTGACTGTGCCATGTTCGGGGCTTCCACCTAAAGCTTCAAATTTATTTTCTAATGGATCAAAATAAACTCGCCCATCATTTTGTAATGCATCAATGGCTTTTTCTCGGTCACTATCGGTTATTTTTTCACTTCCGCTATGTGTCTGTAATTCATGCATATAATTATTTGCTATATCTACATCCATATGTAATACATCTTGATCTGTCGTATATTTTGATACTGTCGGGCCTTTTTCTTCAAAAGCCCCAAGAGCCTCTGCTAAGGACAAGGCCCCTTCAGATGCATGGGTGGCTTCAACAATGCCATCAATAACAGTTTCTAGTGCTTCACCAAGGCCAACACCACCACCATAAATATTTTTACACTCTTCAATAGTTAATTCTCTCATAATAACATGCTCTCACAGATAACCAGAGAACTTATCTTTACTCATGCACCGAGGTTTATATAATGTTATTTTGTAAAAAAAAATTTTTTTTTAAATAGCATGTTACATAATTTTTTGTATCGCTTTTGGTAAATTGATGATGCCTCATACTGAGGCTGTTGGTAGTGCATCCAATTAGTAGAACATGTGTTTTTCGATAAACGCTCCGATCACTTTTTCGTGGATAACTGAGCGTGAGACGCAGATTGTTTTACGAGCCAGCCGCTTAATGCGGGTGCGTAGCGTCAGATTATTACGCTCAATGCGTTGGGTGAATATTTTGCCGGTCAGATGCTTATTCTTCGGCACCTCCCGGCCATAGCTGCCCCAGTCATCGCTGGTCAGCATGCCGATGTTGAAGGGTGTAAGCAGTGCCAGTAGCTCCCGGCACGTTTGATCGGTTCGGGGACCAAAAGTGTAGGCCAGTACACCGCCTGTTTTGGTGTTGTACGCGTACCTGAGCCAGTGTTGCCGGGCTTTACTGCCAACGTAGCTCCATTGCTCATCAAGCTCGCAGATAAGCGCCACATCAGCATGGGCAACAGGTGAAGAAGTTATTCGCTTTGGCGCGAGTTTTTTAAAGTCCGGATGACGGTGTTAATACCAATTTTCAGTGTCCTGGCGGTATCGCGACCCCCGGCACCATTAAAGGCCATTTCAGTGATCAGCTCTTTCATTCCCGGCTTACGTGCTTGATAAGTATAAGTGAGCTGAAACACACGGTGGCAGTCACGGCAGCGAAATCTGTCACGGCCTTTAGGGTTCTGACCATGGCGGTAAACCCGAGCTGAGTATCACAACACGAGACATTCCCCGCGTAATCTTTTGGGTAATTCGCTGAAAAATGGTGGAAACCTCATTTTGCAAATGTCGATTCCCCAACAGTCGATCCACCCGCTTTATTTTGTTTTTAACTGATGCCGTATCGGTTAAATGACGCCCGATACTGGTAAGTGTGAGGGAAGCGCCATTTATTACAGCATTAGTTGCGTCAATCAGTGATTTTTGACGGTAAAGATGCAAAGGGGCCAGTATGTTGTTAAGGAAATTTTGGCATAATGAACGTGCAGGCATAGTGGTGATCTCCTTGAAATTGTTAGCACAATCAATTAGATCACATCTCACTATGCCTGTCTTGTTTTCTGGGGATTCCTCAGCGGAAGTCCCCGCTTTCCGGAAGTGTGAGGTACTTCAGGGGCAGACACCCGACATGCCAGAAACAGCGGTCCCGTCCGGGGCCGGCATCCTGATTAAGGCATTTCCAGCTTTTCAGTCATTTCATTATCAAAATCACATTAAACGGTCGTAATCAGACATGATTTGTGCGCCAACACAGATCATCGTCACAACTTTCAAGTCGCTGATTTCAAAAAACTGTAGTATCCTCTGCGAAACGATCCCTGTTTGAGAATTGAGGAGGCGAGATGTTGCAGACAGAAAATACAGTGACTTCCTCATCTGGCGCAAAACGAGCATACAGAAAGGGTAAACCTTTGAGTGAAGCAGAACGACAGAGAGCAGCTTCTGCGCGCAAACGATCTGTATGTAAAGAGATCAAGGTTTTCGTCAGACCAGAGCTAAAAAACTACCTTACCAGTCTGTGCGCAGAGGAAGGGGTAACTCAGGCAGAGTTGATAGAAAGGCTTATCGAGAAAGAGGTCTGTCACCGGAATATGATGTGATGGGATCACATTCTTGCTAGTTTTTTCTGTCAATGCTAGATTACTGATCGTTTAAGGAATTTTATGGCTGGCCACACCATAAGGTGGCAGGGAACTGGTTCTGATGTGGATGTACAGGAGCCAGAAAAGTGAAAACCCCGATAATCTTCGACAAGTTTGGCGACTGAGAAGATTACCGGGGCTAACAAGAAACCGCATAGAAGCTGTTGCTCTATGCGGGGAGTATAGTTATATGCCCGGAAAAGTTCAAGACTTCTTTCTGTGCTCACTCCTTCTGCGCAGCATAAGTGCAGGATGGT